>DATMJU010000230.1:0-27999 GCA_035553795.1 Vicinamibacterales bacterium | reverse complement strand
GGATGATGAAGCGCATCGCGGCGAAAGCGGGCGGCGATACCGACACGTCCCGCGACTACGACTACACCGACTGGAAGGATCTGACGACGTTTGCCGAGGCATTCGCCCGGCTCGCGTCCACCGGAATAATTCCCGCAACCGGAAAAATTCCGCGTCAGCCGAAGGCGGATCCGCCATCCTGACGCCAAAGTGGGCGCAATCACGTGTGGCACGGTGGTTGCCTTCGTCTCGGTCGGAACCGTTTTGCAAAGGACCCTGACCATGACACCCGACATCCAGCGAATCTTCGTTCCGGTCGACTTCAGCTCCAACTCGCGGCGTGCGCTCGACTACGCGCGCGGCCTTGCCGAGCAGTTCGGCGCGGCGCTCCACGTGGTGCACGTTTGCGAGGTGCCGACCATCATGACCCCGGCCCTCGACGCGTACGCGATTGCGTACTCCGACTGGAGCCAGCGTCTCGGCGAGGAAGCCGAGAAACAGCTGCTGGCGATCAAGGCGTCGGTTGGCGGCGTCAAGGTCACAACCGAAGTGCTGTTCGGCAGCCCGGCCTCCGCGATTGTCGAATCGGCAGAAGCGAACGCCGCCGACTTGATCGTCATGGGCACGCACGGCCACGGCGCCGTGATGCACGTGCTCATGGGCAACGTCGCCGAGCGCGTCGTCCGCACCGCGTCGTGCCCGGTCCTCACGGTACGTGAACCCAGGGTGAAGGCCGACAGGCCGGCCAGGGCAGAGGCGCCGGTGAAAGCCACCAACCTGGTCGCGTCCTTCCTGATGGCAGTTGCACTGATCCTGGGCGCAATGGCCGGCCCGGCCGCGGCGCAGGAATACAAGCAGTACACGCCGGGGGCGGAACTGTTCCGCACCTACTGCGCCAGCTGTCACGGCACGACCGCGCGTGGCGACGGCCCGCTCGCCAGCGCGATGAACAAGAAGCCGGCGAACCTCACCGAGATCGCACAGCGCAACGGGGGCTCGTTCCCGTCCGAGCTGGTGTTCAAGACGATCGATGGACGTCAACCCGTTCGCGGCCACGGTGGTCCCGATATGCCGGTGTGGGGCGATGCGTTCTCGCGGTCGCGCGAAGCCGGTGACGTCGAGCGCGTCAAGGCGGTGATCAAGTCGCTGGTTGACTACCTGGAATCGATCCAGTTACGGCCGGCACACCAGTAGCGCGTCCAAGGGCAGCCGCTGTCGTCGCGGGGCGCGATCAACCAGGCGCTCCGCGACGGTCACATCATCTGCGCGGCGCTATCGGCTGGGCTCGCCGTTCGACACAAAGACTGATAGCAGAAGGCTCACAGCGCTTACGACCAGCGCGCCGACGAAGGCCGCGGCGAAGCCGTCGACGCGAAAGCCCAGTCCCATCGCGCTGGAAAGCGCGCTGGTGATCCACAGCAGAAATGCATTGAGCACGAACGTGAACAGGCCGAGCGTGACGAGCAGGAACGGCAGCGTCAGGATCAGCAGCAACGGCTTCAGGGACGCGTTCAGGACGCCAAAGATCAAGGCCACGACGAACAGCAGGCGCCAGTCGCCGGTGAAGGACACTCCCGGCACCAGGCGCACTGCGACCCACAGCGCCGCGGCGTTGATAAGCAAGCGAATCAGCATTCCCATGGTTGTCTCCCTCGTCGCATCGTCCGCACGATCCTTGCCTGAACCGTGCGGACCAAACAGATACTCCTCAGATGCTGGTTGAGGTTCTCCAGGAGCGGCGCCCTTGCGGCTGAGGGCGGACGCCGAATCACGAGCACCGGACAGTGCGCCTCGCGATCGGCTGCCATTCGCAACAGTTGCTGTGACACGCCGCCTTCAAGGACCGCGGTCTCAACGGTGCAGTAATCACGCGCCCGCTCCGGAATCAATGCCCAGCCGCGTCAGACAGTCGGCTTCGGTCTTGGCTCTGATGAGGCCGATGTCGTAGTCCGGCGGTTGCGGCGGCGTCCGTAATTCAGGCGGGACGTCGATGACGTGCAGCGCGGCCTGCGACGGCTCCGAGAAGTCCACGGCGCACACGACCTGACCCTCGGCGTGTCTTGGTCAAAATGGCTCGGTACGACGAGGGCAGGCAACGGCTTGATCTCGAGCAAGGCATATGCCGCCTCGTTGCGAACTCTTGTCTGCGACCGCGGACTAGTTCGCAGCGATGCGAGCGAGAGAGCCGGCCGAAAAGACGATCGCCGAAAGGATCACGACGTTCGCCAGCACGCCAAACCGTGTGTCGGGCCACGCCAGCAGGCACAGCAGCATCGACAGGCCGAGCGTGGCGTACGCGGCCGGCTGCCACCACGACAGGCGCAACGCCGTCGCGACCGCAACGACGCTCAAGGCGATGAATGCCGCCAGCCACGCAAACCCCAGGACTCGGATCCCCGCCTGTCCCACGTCGACCGAATCCAGGAGGATCGTGGTCTTGAAAGGCAGCTCGGGGAACGTGCGCAGCCGCAGGTTCACCAGGAAGCCGGGCAGGTGCGCCACGGCGTGGCCAAGCATCAGGAAGAAAAGGATGAATCGCATGAGTGCGCTCCTGCACCTTCACCGAGCAGATGCCGTGCCACTCGATTCACTGGGAAAAAATCCCCATCCTGCGAGATCGTCCCCATGCCACGGGGTCGCGTCCAGGAGTCTCCTGGAGTTTTCGGGCCGAATTCGAGCATTCGAACGTCGGCATGCGCCTTGCCCTTACAAGGTGCAGAGGACATCCATGACCCGACGAATTCATACTCCGATTCTTACGACCTTCATCCTGATCGCCGGCTTCTGCGCGATCAGCGCCAGCGCCGTGCACGCGCAGACGCCGTTGTCGCTGTCGTCCGCGGTTGTGTCGATCGACGGCACATCCAACATTCACGACTTCACCGCGTCGACGAAAGACGTGCGCATGACCAAGCTCGTGATCGCGCGCGGCGGATCCGCGGCGTCCCTGATCGCCAATCCGACGACCGTCGAAGCGTTTGAGATCGTGATCAAGGCCGCGTCGCTCTCGTCGCCGAAGGACGGGCTCGACAAGAACATGCACAAGGCGCTCAAGGTGACGGAGTTCCCCGAGATCGTCTTCCGTCTCAATCGCCTTGAAGGCAGCGGCCCGGCGCTGAAGGCCTTCGGCTCGCTGAAGATCGCCGGCGTCGAGAAAGACATCGTGATGGACATCAAGGTGGCCGCGACCGCCACGACGCTGACCGTGTCCGGCCAGTTGCCGATGTTGATGACCGACTACGGCATCGCCGCGCCGAAGGCCATGATGGGCATGCTCAAGACCAGCCCGAAGATCACCGTGAAATTCGAGACGGTGCTCGCGGTTCCGACTACTTACTAATCGCTTCGCACGCATTCATTCGTTGATTCATACAAAGAGGACATGACCATGACTCGCAACTTCATCTTCGCAACGGCCTTCACGGCGCTCGCCGCAATCGCGGCGCCCGCGGCGGCCCAGGATTCCGGCACGCCCCCCGCGGGCGGCGCCACGGCGGCAACACCCGCAGTTGACAAGCAAGAGGAGAAGGATCGGCCGTCGTGGAAGGACGGACGCGAACAGTCGATTCAGTACATCCGCTTCATGGATCAACGCGGCCTGAATACGTTCGAAACGACGAAGGACCCCGGCGTCGAGTTCACGACCTTCAAGGTGGACTTCAGCGCGGCGTTCACGTCGCAGGTGCAGAATCTCGATCACAAGAACACGGCGCTGCCGAACATCGTCAACGGCGTCAACACCAACCAGCTGCAGGACATCGGCTTCGGGTTCAACAACTCGACCGCCAACCTGTATCTGAATGCGCAGCTGGCGCCCGGCATCCGCGTCGCGCTCACCAGCTACCTGTCCTCACGCCACCACAATGAGACGTGGGTCAAGGACGGCTACATCCAGATCGACCAATCGCCGATCGATCTCGCGCCGCTGAAGATGCTGTTCGAGATTGCGACCCTGAAGATCGGTCACATGGAGATCAACTACGGCGACGCGCACTTCCGCCGCAGCGACAACGGCCAGGCGATCTACAACCCGTTCGTCGGCAACTACATCATGGACGCCTTCACCACCGAGATCGGCGGCGAGATCTACCTGAAGCCCGGTCCGTTCATCGCCATGGCGGCGATCACCGGCGGTGAAATCCGCGGCACGGTCCTGACGCCCGGACAACGCGGCCCCGCGTATATCGGCAAGGCCGGCGTCGACAAGCAGGTGAACGACGACTTCCGCGTGCGCCTGACCGGATCGCTCTACAAGACCAACAAGGCGCTGAGCAACACGCTCTACGGCGGCGACCGCGCCGGCTCACGTTACTACTGGGTGCTGGAGAACACGGCGGCGACCGAAGCGGCCAACGCGACCTCGGGCTACATCAACCCCGGATTCCGCAACAAGGTCCAGGCGATGGTGGTGAACCCGTTCGTGAAGTTCCGCGGCGCAGAGGTGTTTGGCGTCGTCGAACGGGCCAAGGGCAAGGCGCTGGCCGAAGCCACCGAACGCGAATGGAATCAGTATGCGGTGGACGCCGTGTATCGCTTCCTGCCGAAGGACGCCGCGTATGTCGGCGCTCGCTTCAATCGCGCGGAGGGCACGCTGGCCGGTATCACCGGTGATGTCGGCGCCGAGCGCTGGCAGCTGAGTGCCGGCTGGTTCGTCCTCCCGGGCGTCCTGGCCAAGGCCGAGTACGTGAACCAGAAATTCTTCGGCTACCCCGCGGCGAACATCAAGAACGGTGGACGCTTCAACGGGCTGATGGTCGAGGGCGTGGTCGCCTTCTAGGCGTGGCGGCCGAGGTTCTGGTCATGGTTCCGAATGGCCGTCACGTGGCAGCCGCCGGGCGCTCCAGCGCCCGGTGGCTGTTCCTGTGCGCGGCGCTCATCGCGATTGGCGGTGGTCTGCTGATCGCGTCGGCGGATGGCGTCCCCGCGGTGGCCGTGACCGAAACCGGCGGTGTCTATACGGTGAGCGCATCGTTCGCGGTGCACGAGTCGCCGCAAACCGTGATCGACGTGCTGACCGACTACGATCGCATCCCGAAGTTCATGCCGGACGTTCAGGTCAGCAGGGTGATCGAACGCACTTCGAACGGCGCCGTCGTCGAGCAGCAAGCGGTGTCGCGATTCATGCTCTTCTCCAAGGCGGTCCACCTGCTCCTCGACGTGCAGGAGAACGGGCATGCGATCCGGTTCCGTGATCGCAGCGGCAAGAGCTTCGTGTCCTACCAGGGGGGCTGGAACATCAGCGAGCATGACAGCATGACGGTGGTGGACTATCACCTGGCGGCGAAGCCAACCTTCGATGTCCCTGCATTCGTGCTGAAGCGGCTCCTCAAACGTGATTCCGCGCTGCTGATCGATCGCATCAAGGCTGAGATTACGCTGCGCGAGAATCTGCGAAAATAGAAGGCACACGAAAATGTTCGGCAGGGTCCTGATTTTCGCAGCCGCCGTCTGCTTGCTGTGCCCGGCGTTGTCATCCGCGCAGTCGTTCGCGCCCGCGCATTGGGCGGATGAGATCAGGCTGCGAGAACCAGCGGACCGCAACCCTGATCCGAAGATCGTTGAGATCGAGCTGACGGCAAAACTCGCTGACGTCCAGATCGACGGCAAGACCGTGCGGGCCTGGACGTACGACGGTGGCCTGCCCGGGCCGTTGATCAAGACACGCGTCGGCGATCGCCTGATTGTCCACTTCAAGAACGAGCTCGACGAGCCGACGACCGTGCACTGGCATGGTGTCCGTGTGCCCATCGAGATGGACGGTGTACCGGAGATCTCTCAACCCGAGGTCAGGAAGGGCGAGTCCTTCACCTACGACTTCGTGGTGCGCGACGCCGGCCTGTATTGGTACCACCCGCACGTCATGTCGGCCGCGCAGGTCGGGTTCGGCCTGTATGGCCCGCTGCTCGTCGAAGATCCCGCCGACGGCGTCGGCATCGACGATCAGGTAACGATGGTGCTGAGCGACATTGGCTTCGACGCGAAGGGCCGGCTCGATCCGGCCGACAGCGGCGGTTCGGCCGGGATGGTGTTCGGCCGTGAAGGGGACTACGTGCTCGTGAACGGCCGCCGACGGCCGACACTGCGCGCGCGGTCGGGGGCGCCGCAGCGCTGGCGTATCGTCAACGCCGCGAAGAGCCGCTTCTTCTTCCTGGATCTCGATGGCCAGCCGTTCACGGTCATTGGCGTCGATGGCGGCATCCAGGAGCGCCCGGAGACGACGGAGATTCTGCTGGTCACACCAGGAGAGCGCGTCGATGTGATCGTGACGCCGACAGGCAAAGCGGGCACCCCGCTGCCGTTACGGGCGATGCTCTATAACCGCGGCTACGGCAGCGTCGAATACCGAGCGGTCGAAGAAGTGCTGACGATCGAGTTTACGAAGGATCCGCCCGTGACCGCCAAGCCGGTGCAGATCACTCGCGAACTGCCAATACCGTCGGCGATCGGCGCCACCCCGGTTGACGTCGTGCTGACATTGCCGCCGATGAAGAACAACAAGTCGGAGTTCCAGGTCAACGGCGTGCCGTTCTGGAAAGCCAGGCCATTCGTCGCGAAGCTGGGCGAAAAGCAGTTGTGGATCGTCAAGAACGACTCCGATTGGGATCACCCGTTCCATCTCCACGGGTTCTTCTTTCACGTGGTGGACGACAAGGGCGTCCCGGTTCGGCCGCTGGCGCTGAAAGACACCGTCAACGTGCCGATGAAGACCACGGTGCGCCTGCTCGTCACGTTCGACGAGCGTCCCGGCGAGTGGATGTTTCACTGCCATATCCTCGACCACGCCGACGGCGGGCTGATGGGGACGGTACTGGTCGGCGACCCGCCGGCCAAGCCGCACATCCACAAGAAACCCTAGCCGTGCGGTATAGTCCCGGACGCCCCCCAGGCGGTCCGGATGTCGAACCAGGAAGAGCGTCTCAGCGCAATCATCAACACCACCGTTGACGGCATCATCGTCATCAATTCTCGCGGTCTGATCGAATCCTTCAATCCCGGGGCGGAGCGGCTGTTCGGCTACGCCGAATCGGAGGTGGCCGGACGCAACATCAACATCCTGATGCCGTCGCCGTTCCACGAGGAGCATGACGGCTACCTCGAGCGTTACCTGCGCACCGGCCAGGCGGCAATCATCGGCACCGGACGCGAGGTCCGCGGACGCCGCAAGGACGGCACGGTCTTCCCGCTGCACCTGTCAGTGGGCGAGATGGTGGTCGATGGCGAGCGCATGTTCACCGGCGTCGTGCACGACCTGACCGACCGCGTGAAGATCGAGGAACAGCTGCGGGCGAGCGAGGAGCGCTGGCGCGCGGTCATCGATTCGGCGATCGACGGCATCATCGTCATCGACGAGCGCGGTTGCATCGAATCGTTCAACCCGGCCGCGATGCGCATGTTTGGTTACACCGAAGGTGAGGTGCTTGGGCGCAACGTCAACATGCTCATGCCGGCGCCGTACCACGATGAGCACGACCAGTACCTGTCGCGCTACCGGGCGACCCATCAACCCAAGATCATCGGCAAGGGCCGCGAAGTGACGGGGCGCCGCAAGGACGGGTCGACGTTTCCGTTGCATCTGTCGGTCGGCGAGACCGTGACGAAAGGCGAACGGCGCTTCACGGGCATCCTGCATGACCTGACGGCGCGGGTCGAGCTCGAGTCGCGGTTGCGCGAACAGTCAGCGCTGGCCAGGCTGGGCGAGATGGCGGCGGTGATCGCCCACGAAGTGAAGAACCCCCTGGCCGGCATCCGCGGCGTGGTGCAGGTGATTGGCGGCCGCCTGCCCGCCGACAGTACTGACGCGGCGATGATGAAGGAGATCGTGCTGCGCATCGATTCGCTCAACACGATGATGAAAGATCTGCTGTTGTTCGCGCGCCCGCCGCAGCCGCGCAAGACGCCGATTGCAGTCGTGCCGATGATTACGATCACCGCCGACCTGCTGCGTCGAGACCTGGACGTGAAGGACCTGGAAATCGAGATCAGCGGTTCATCGCCCGACGTGCCCGGCGACCCCGACATGCTGAAGATGGTGATTCAGAACCTGCTGATCAACGGCGCGCACGCCATGCAGGATCGCGGGCGGCTGCGAGTGAATGTGTCGGCCGGCGCCGAATGGTGCCGAATCGAGATCGCGGACGCCGGCCCAGGCATTCCTGCGGACATTCGCGACAAGATCTTTCAGCCGTTCTTCACGACCAAGAGCCGAGGCACCGGTCTCGGCCTGCCGACGTCGAAGCGGTTTATTGACGCGCACGGCGGTCGCTTGTCGATCGACTCGCCTCCCGCGGGAGGCACCACCGTCGTCGTCGAGCTGCCTCTCGCCTGACACGCGGGCGCGTCGGGGTCAGTCAGCGCCGCTGAATTGATTCGACGTACCACGCCAGGTCCTCGATGTTCCTGGCGGCTTCAATCGGGGACATTCCCCATCGCTCGAACGAGCGTTGAGTCGATGGCATGGTGGTGTCGTCGCTGCACCTGGCGATCGCCTCGTACAGCCGTCGCATGTCAATCGTGCCTCCGCTGCGTGCGGCGATGGTCGTCAGGTCCGGCACTCCGTGCCCGACGACATATCCAGACTGCTTCGGGCCGCGGCCATCTTCGCCGTGGCAGGTGGTACACATCAACTGGTAGAGGGGCGCGCCAAGCCGCGCCTGGTCGTTGATCGTGATGCCCTTGTAGGGGCCATACGGCATGCTCTGCACGGACTCGAGATAGGCAATCAGCGCATCGAGCTCGCTGTCCGGCGCATGCCGCCAGTACGGCATCTCACTTGGCCAGTGCGGCGGCACCCGTCGCATGTGACCGATGACGAGATCCCGCACGCGCTTGCCTTCGAAGGGGCGATCATGCCGGGACAGGACGGTGAGATCCGGAGGTGGCTGGCGCAGCACCGGCCACGCCGGGCCGTAGCCGGTAGCGGCGTTGCCGTGGCACGAGGCGCACTCGCGCAGGTAGATGGCGCGACCCGTCTCCAAGGCGCTCTCTTGCGTGGATGCAGGTGGTGTCGCCGCCAGGAGCAGAGGCGTGATCATCAGGACCACGCCTCCCCAGGTCAGGCAGCGCCGCAGGACCATTGCGGACTCCGCGTTCAGCGGAGGGCGGCGCCGCCTCGCGGCAGGAGCGTCATCATTTTCGTGACGCCTTCTTCGACCTGTTTTTCGAGGCGCTCCTGGTTGTCGATCACGCCGTTCATCGTGTCCTGCGACCATCCGCGCCACACCACCTTCTTGGTCTTCGCGTCAACCAGGTCGATGACGAGCGTGCCCTGTTCGTAGTCGCTGATCTGCGGCTCGCAGTTGCCGTAACAGTAGCCGTAGCGGGCATCCACCGAGTAGACGTCAAGACGCTGGTTGACGGTGGCGTGGTAGTGCACGAGCAGGTCGCCATTGCCTTTGTCGGCGCGCTCGTAGCCCCTGGCGGCCAGCTTCTTTTCGATCGCGCCCTGGAGGTAGTCGTTGAAGAACGGGTTGTTGTCGAGGCGCGGATCGCCGACCGGCAGGTTGTCGGGCGGCCCCCACTCGTAGGTGACGAAGCCGGCGAAGTTGACGCCGCGCTCAACATGCGAGCTGACCATCATCGTCGCGCATCCGGCGAGTGTCATCGCCGCTACCATCGTGAAGAGTCCAGTCAGTTTTCGCATGATCCGCCGCCTTCCCGAGTCAGTACCCGCCATGGGCCTTCCGATATCTGCCGTTGACATCGCTCTCGAGGAAACGGGCGGCGACGAGCGAGCGGAAGATGTTCGCGCAGGTGTCTCGATCGATCGTCCACAGTCTCGTGGCCTGGTCGATCGTCAGGCGCATCCCCGGCATTTCGCGGAACTCACCGCGGACTCTTCGCAGCAGCGCATCATCGTGGATGGTGCCGGAGAGTGTCACCGTGCAGGGTTGTGGCCCGTGGTCTGCAAGTCCGCTTTCGCTCGTCGCTCGCATGTTGTTTACCTCGCCGGCACGGCGCCGAGCGCCGGGTGCAGCACCGCGATGATGAGATCCGCCGTCGTGTCGCGGATTACCAGGTCGTTGTCGATCAAGCGGTACTCGAGCGGCGCCGGCAAGGCCGGCAGGGCATCGCCCAGCACCTTCGGGAAGTCGGTAAGCGCGTTCGCGGGGAACGGCTGCATGACCGCCGCGCGATGCGCCGCGCTGTGACCGCTGATGGCGCTTCCCACTGACGGCTTGGCCAGCGCGCGCGCGATCGTTTGACGGAAGACCATCGCCACCGGCGGCGTGAAGATCTTCGGAGCCGGCGATGCGGCAGCCACCGCGCCGGGGAAGCCGGCAAGGCTCGTGTGCTGCTGCGTGTATTCCACCAGGCTGCGTTCGAAGTCACGCAGGATCTGTCCTCGCTCCACAGCCGTTTGTGCGGCTGCCCCATTGGAGAAGAGAACCAGTCCCAGAACGCCGGTAGCGATGGCTTTTCTCATGATTGCGTCCACCCCGGTATGAGCATCGTTCGTGCCAGCTCGAAAGGCGCCATTTACCGAGTGATTCCTCGCGATGGGGCCAGGCGCGAGTTCCTGCCGGTGTGATTTTCCGCGCGCCGCGGGAAGTTTCCCCCCGCAGCCCAAGGCGAGCGGGCGGTCAGTGCCGGTCGCCGGCGACGAGATCCGCGAGGGTGTCGAGCTCGAACGGCTTGTTCAGCACGGTGGCGCCCAGCAACGCGGCCTCCGTGAGCACGTCGGGCGTCCCGAACGCCGTCATCAGGATGAATCGCGTACCCGGCAAGAGCTGCCTGAGCGTCGCCAGGAGCGACAGATCGTGCATGTCCGGGAGGCGCAGGTCGAGGACCACGACGTCGAATGGAAGGGCCGCAGTGGTGATCATCCGCAGTGCCGACGCGGCGTCAGCGGCCTGCTCGACGTCGATGCCGAAGTCGGCAAGCGACTCCACGATCGACCAGCGGATCAGGGGTTCGTCATCGACGACGAGGACATGCAGCGGGAACTTCTTCGCGGCGACACGAAAACTTCCGGGTTCAGCGTCAGTCCTGCGAATCGAGTCTGCACGCGAAAACTCGTAAACCGTGCAAGTGGGGGCGTTCATGCGAGCTCACAGATCAAGAACTCTGCCAGCGCGTGCGCTGGGCGCGGACCTACGGCGTCCGCGATGGCACGACCCGGACCGTCATTTCGCTCAGCCGATCGAACAGCCCGGCCTCGGCGCGCACCGGCCACCAGTCGTACAGAAAGACTTCCAGCGGGCGCCACATCGCGACCCAGCCGCCGATCAGCAGGCTCTCGCTGGCGATGCCGGCGAAGCGCGTGTGGCGCAGGACATCTTCGGCAATATTGCCCAGCGCGATCGAAGCAGCGAGGAACAGCAGACCAATGACGAGGCTGGTTCGGCCGCGCCTGAACAGCAGGCGGAGTTGACGCCGGGTTTCCGCAGCCCGAGCGGCGAAGTAATCGTGGACCGCTTCGCGCACGACGGCGATGTGCTCGGCCGGAGCGTCCTCCTTGTCGACGTGAATCAACAGGCCGAGCGGCCGATCCGCGGCAATCTCACGAGCCCAGCCCGCGATGAACTCCTCGGCCCGCGGATCGAGGTCGCGTTCGCGGAAGGGTGTCGGGTCGAGCGAATGGAAGATCTGCTTCAGTTCCCCGACGTGCACCTCGATGAGGGCGCAGCCCGGCGGGAATCCTTCAGCCGATGACATGGCCGCAGGATATCCCGCCCGGCCCTTTCTATGCCGCACGCCGGCCCAGCCGCCGCTCCGCGGCCCGCCGGAGCGGCCGCAGCATCGCCAGCCGGATCAGGCGGACGCCAGGAGCAACAAACGACCAGTAGCTGCGGAAATGTTCGCGCGCCGTGGTGTCGGTCGTGCACACGCGCGTCTCGGTGTGAAAGATCGAGTGACGCTCGTCAACCGGATCCGCGCGGAGCGTCCACGCGATCTTCACGAACCCGGGCTCCGAGAACTCGCGAAACTGGCCGGCCGGTATGGAACGGAACACCGGTCTGGCTTCCCATGGCTGGGTGACCGCCCCGAGGACGATTTCACGGCCGGCGCGTTCTGAGAGCACGACCCAGCCGATCGACAGCATCTGCGCCAGCAATCCCGGCGGATGCGGCCGCGCGTCGGGTTCACCGCCCAGTGTCAGCTCGCGCGCCCGGATGATCGCTCTCACCACCGGCGAATCGAGCAACTCCATCTCCTTCGCGGCAGACATCACCACGTCAGCCGGCGCATTGATGGCGATGTGATGGTGCTCGACGACCTCGGGTTCCGGAATGAACCGGTCGAGCAGTGAATCAAATCCCGGGTCTGCGAGCCCCTGCGCGCCTCCATACCTGGTGCGATTGAACACGACCGTCGCGGCATAGCCGGCCACACTGAGTGCCGCCCCCGCGGCGATGCCGATGCCGGTGTACTTGAGAATCTGGCGCCCGTTCATGACAAGCCTCCGCGCGATGGTTACGCACGATCCTTGCCGGGAGCGGCGGCCTTGCCTTCGGCCAGCTCCTTGATCCGCAGCATCATCTTCCGCTCCATGATGAAGTGCGGCAGCTCGAACGCCATCATGTCGAGCGGCGCCGCCCACGCCGGGGTGCGTTCGTGGCCGACGGTCGTGCGAATGATGAATCGCGTCTTGCCATCAGGCAGCGGCTCGAGCACGAACGCGCCCCAGTAATCGAGGACCATCGCCCGGTTGGGACGCATTTCGTGGACAGTCCATCCAGGTTGGTGGCCAAACAGCCCGCCAAGATAGCCCGGCTGGGTCGCGATCACCCGATCGCCGGCCTTGCGTGGCTGCCACTCGGGGCGCACTTCCGCGACATTGCGGACCTCGACACCAAACGCGCGCTCCAGCCAGTCGTAGCTGTAGAAGCCGGCGCGATCCTGTCCGAGCTGCACCAGCCACTGCCACACCGCTTCCGGCGGCGCGTTGACCGTCACGGCGTGCTGGAGCTCGAGATTCCGATTGCGATCGGGACGATCCCCGGGAAGTTGACGCACGTGTTCGATCGGATCCGAGCCCCACGCGCGATGCAGCGGCCACAGCAGCACCGCGCTCACCGCGTAGGCCAGCAGCGCGAAACCGGCCATGGAGCGGGCCGTGCGCCACCACGCCGGCGTGGCGGCGGGCATGGCTGGCAGGTATCGATACGCGCCGGTCAAGCCGGTGAGCAGCAGCACGACATCGAGCGTGGCTCCCCACCACAAGCCGCCCTGGCCGAAGCGCGACATCGCGACCAGCGAATACGCCGACGCGAGCACCATTGCCGGCCGCATCATCGACGTGAACGGCCGCACGCCCAGGACACCGAGGCCGGCGATCGTGAAGCCACACACCGCCACCACGTACAGGATGAACGGCATGAAGTCGAGCGACAGCCGCGCCGGATCGATCCAGCCGCGCATCGGCAACACCGAATGCGCCAATCCATGGGCGATGACTAACAGGCCAAATGCCGGCCTCAGGCCAGCTCGAAGAATCCGCATCTCATACCTCCACCAGAATCAGCGGACAGCGAAATTCATGCCGCACACTTGCGCTGGAAACATCGGTAATTGGCAGCCGCTGGACGCGGAAAACTTCACGCGACGCGGAATATCCCGCGCGTGTCGGGCGAGGCGCTCCAACGGCTCGCTCTCGACAAGCCGGCTTCGGTTGCGGCACGGCCCTTGCCACTCAGGACGGCAAGCCAGATGAATACCATCCTTGCAGCGATCGACCTCGGCCCCTTCAGTGCGCGCGTGCTCCGGCACGCCGCGGGCTTTGCGCGACTATTCGGAGCGCGGCTCAAGGTGCTCTATGTCACGCCCGATCGATCGCCTTTCGATCACGCGCGCGTGATGGAGGCGTGTTCGGAGCGAGGCCCGTATGAAGTCGATCTCGCTGACGAAGACGTGGTCGTACGAACGGGCCGCGTATCGGACGAGATCCACCGGGAGGCCATGCGGGTCAAGGCAAGGCTGGTGGTGATCGGGTCGCGCGGTCAGAACGGGCTGACGCACTTGTTCCTCGGCTCGACCTCGGAAGCGGTTCTGCGAAACGCGCCGGCGCCCGTCCTGCTGGTCCCGCCAGTTGACCTCGACATCGTCAACATCACGGACCGCGCGACGCTGTCGTGCGGCCCCGTGCTCGCGGCGGTTGATCTGAGCGAGGAAAGCGGACGGCCACTGCAAGTCGCCGCGGAACTGTCCCTGCTCGCGCGCCAGCCGCTGTTGCTGATGACCGTGGCCCAGAAGAAGGTGGACGATCAACTTGCCAGCGCGATGCTTCGCGAACGCGCTCATGCGCTGACCACCGCAAAGCCGCACGCGCTGATCGTCCGTCGCGGGGATGTGGCGGAGGAGATTGCGCGTTGCGCGACCACGGAGGGATCGGGACTCGTGGTGATGGGCCTGCGCCAGCGGCCGCGCGGGACGCCTGGAGTGGTAGCCTCGGCAGTGTTGAAGACGAAGCGGGCCTTCGTGCTCGCCGTCCCTGGGGAAGAGGCATCGACATGAACATCGGCATTCGCGGGGTCGGCATGGCGCTGGTGATTTGCGCGCTGCTTGCGGTCGCCGGCGAGATCGGATCAGCCGGCGGCCAGATGCCGTCCGACAGCGCGGCGCTATTGCAGTTTCAGCGCGCGGCCGACTCGTATGCGTTTGCGCACCGCCGGACGGAGCGACGGCGGGACGCGATGCCGCTGGCCGCCGAGGGCACGCTCTTCACGCCCGCCGTTGCGGCGGCGTTCAGGTCGCGCATCGCCGACGCCGTCAAATCCGGCTGCGAATGGCCACGGTCACCGGCCGACAATTTCGTGGTCCCGGCGGTGAACACCTATAGCGGCGACGCCCCGGCGCTGCCGGAATGCCTTGGTGCGCGCCTGCCCAGGCTGCCGGAAGAACTCGAATATCGGGCTGCCGGCGCCGCACTACTGCTGTCCGACAGGCACCTGAAGGTCGTCGTCGACGTGTTGCACGCGGCTCATCCTCGGACCGGCGACAATTAATTGCATGCCGCCGCGGTGTGCCGGGCGAGAATGCCCAACCGCATGCCGTCCGTGTTCAGCCGCCTCGCCGGCGCTTTGGCCATCGTTCTCGTCTTCGCCGTCCATGCCTCCGCACAGGCGGCCTTCGACATCAAGACCGTCAATCCCGAAACGTTCCGCGCGATCGCGCTGAAGATTACCGATGCGCAGCGCCCGCACATCGACGGAAAACTGAGCGAAGAGGCCTGGACGCTGGCGCCGGTACAGGGCAACTTCGTCCAGCGTGAGCCGTCGTACGGCGCTGCATCGACCGAGAAGACAGAGTTCCGCATCCTCTACGACGAGCGTGCGCTGTACATCGGCGTGTGGGTGTTCGAAAGCGATCCGTCCGCGATCATGGGCTCCGAAATGAAGCGCGACGCCGGACTGAACAAGGGCGATCAGCTGAAGATCACCATCGACACCTTTCACGATCATCGCAACGCGTTCTACTTCAGCACCAACCCGTTGGGCGCGTACAAGGACGCCAACACCGTCGAGAACGGCCGCACCATCAACTACGACTGGAACGCGGTCTGGAACAACAAGACGACGATCGACGACCAGGGCTGGTACATCGAGATCGAGATCCCGCTCAGCCAGTTGCGATTCAAGACGACGATCGGTGAATCGACCTGGGGCCTGAATCTCTGCCGGATCCTGTTTCGCAAGAATGAAGAGGCGTACTGGGTGCCATTTCCGCGAGAGTGGGGTCCCAGCGGATTCGCGCGCGTCTCGAACGCCGGCGTGCTCGAAGGGTTGAAGGACCTGAAAGCGCGGCGCCGCATCGAGTTCGTGCCGTTCGTGTCGCCGACCGCGTCGCGTGATTTCGTGGCGTCAAACACGTTCAACACCGATGCGAAGTACGGCGGCGACTTCAAGATTGGCGTGACCAACGACCTGATCGCCGACTTCACCTACCACACGGACTTCGCACAGGTCGAAGCCGACCAGGAAGTCGTCAACCTGACACGTTTCAGCTTGTTCTTCCCGGAGAAGCGGCAGTTCTTCACCGAGACGGCCGGCATCTTCGACTTCGGCAAGTCCGTTGCCGCCGGTCTTGGTGGAGAAGCGGCCGCCAACGATCCGGGGCTGTTGAACCTGTTCTACAGCCGTCGCATCGGCCTGGTGGACGGCCAGCAGGTGCCGATCATCGGCGGCGGGCGCCTGACCGGACGCATCGGCGACTACGCCATCGGCGTGATGAACATCAGCACCGAGGAAGAAACGCTGGCCGCGCGCGAGCTCGACAACGCGAACTTCACGGTGGTGCGTCTCAAGCGCAACGTGCTGCGAAATTCCAACATCGGCGCCCTCCTCGTCAACAGCCAGGATGGCATCTCCGACTACAACCGCGCCATCGGCATCGATGGCGGATTCGTGCTTGGTCCGCGCGTCAGCGTCACGACCGTCCTGGCGAAGACGTTCAGCCAGGGGTCAGGGGTCGGGGATCAGGGATCAGGGGGAAGTGGGGGCGCGGAGATGGCCGGCGTGCTCGACGTCGGCTGGAAGACCGACCGGTTCGTTGCCGGCGGCCAGTATCTCGAGGTCGGCGAACGATTCAACGCCGAGATGGGCTACATCCCGCGCACCGACATCCGCTCCGGCAACGTGCGCGCGGGCTGGACCCCCCGGCCACGGTTCGGCGGCATTCGCCAGTTGATCTTTGCCGGCAGCGCCAACTATTTCGAGAACCACGCAGGCGTGGTCGACTCGCGCACGCAGCAGGTTTCCGCCCAGATGCAGCGGCAGGACTCGTCCGGCGCGTTTGCGTCGTTCACGAACGAATACGACAACCTTGCCGCGCCGTTCGCGACGGCCGGAACCGTGTTGCCGGTGGGGCCGTACTCATGGCGCTACGCGACGCTGAGCTACTCGTCGGATCGGACGCGGCGGATGTATGGAACGCTCGGCGCGGATGTCGGCGGCTACTACAACGGCGATCGGCAGAGCGTGCGCGCGAATCTCACGTTGCAGGCCGGCAAGACACTGCTGTTCGAGCCGCAGTACGTGCACAACCGCGTCACGCTCGCCGGCCGTTCGCTGTACACCAGCAACGTCCTCAACTTCCGCGTCAGTCACTCGTTCTCGCCGGACTTCTACCTGAAGGGCTTCGTCCAGTACAACAGCGACCGGAAGACCGCGAGCTTCAATTTCCTGTGGTGGTATCACTACAAGCCCGGAAGCGACCTGTATGTGGTCTACAACCAGGGCTGGGACACGGATCTGCCGCTGACGTCTCGCGACGTGCTCGACCGGTCGTACCGCGTGCGTTCGCGATCGCTGGCCGTGAAACTTACCTACTGGCTGGCGCGCTAGGCGCGGCCGCGCTGGACCGGTTCTCGAAACACCACGGTGAAGGTGCTGCCCCGGCCCGGCTCGCTGTGCACCGCAAGGCGGGCATCGAGGCGCTCGGTGATCAGCTTGCAGAGGTAGAGCCCCAGCCCCGTTCCGCCGCCCTTTGCATTGCGCGCGTCATCCAGGCGGCCGAACTTCATGAACAACCTCGGCAGGTCCGAGGCGTGAATGCCGATGCCGCTGTCGCTCACCGATAGCTCGACACGCGTCGAGTCGCCGTCCTCGAACACGTTGGCCGACAGCGCCACGGCGCCCCGCTCGGTAAACTTGATGGCGTTGGTGATCAGGTTGATCAACACCTGGCGGATGGCGCGAACGTCGGTCGTCAACGGCACCCACGGGGCATTCGTCGTGCACTCGAGCCCGAGCCCCTTCTCATGCGCGAGCGGCGCCAGCTCCGCGCCCACGGCTTTCAGGATTTGCGCGGCATCGATCTGCTGCGGGTTGTAGCTGAAGGAGCCGGCTTCGATCTTCGCGACGTCGAGGACGTCGTTGATCAACATCAGGAGGTGGCGGCCGCTCGACTGCACGATGCGGAGTTGCTTCTCCTGCTCGGCCGTCAGGGGGCCGGGCATCTGCGTCAGCAGCGTTCCCGTGAAGCCGATGATGCTGTTGAGCGGCGTCCGCAGCTCGTGCGACATCGTCATGATGAAGTCGGTCTTCAGGCGATCGGCCGACTCGGCGTGTTCCTTGGCCGCGAGCAGCTCCGCGGTTCGCTCCTCGACACGTCGCTCGAGCGAACTGGTCAACTCCTGCAGATCGGCCTCGGCACGCTTGCGATCGTCGATGTCGGCGTTGGAGCCAAACCACTTCACAATCACGCCCGAAGCGTCGCGCACCGGCACCGCGAGGGTGCGGAACCAGCGGTAGACGCCGTCGTGCCGGCGGATCCGGAATTCGACGTCGAACGGCTCGCCGCTCTTCACGGACCATGCCCACTGCGCGCCGGCCGCTGAGAGGTCGTCGGGGTGTACCTGTTCCGACCATCCGGAGCCAAGTTGCTCGATCTCGGGGCGCCCCGTGTACGCCATCCACTGCGGGCTCAGGTAGTCGCACCATCCGTCGGGACGGCAGGTCCAGATCAGCTGCGGCAGTGACTCGGCCAGCGTGCGGTAGCGCAGCTCGCTCTCAGCCAGCGAGGTCCGCGCGCGGTGTTCGACAGCCTCGCGCTTCTCGTCGAGGCTGTTCAGCAGCCGTGCCGTCCACCAGATCAGGATCGCGAACGCGACGATGTTGCTGCACGTGTACAGCGCGAGACCGACACGAAAGCCATACCATCCCGCCAGCTCCAGTTGCAGGCGTGCCCAGCCGAGAAGCATCGGCAGCACCACGACCGCCGGCAACAACCGGCGGCCCATCGCGCCGCCCCCATGACGGTTCATGAACGGCGCCATGACGGGTTGGTCTGGCTGCAGCAGCAGCGCGCCAACACCGACCGTGAGGAACAGCACCGCCACGAGCATCGAGACCGCGGGATATCCGGCAACGCTGAACAGGGTCTCCGCCTCGTAGAGATTGCCGGAAAGCCCAATGAGACCCGCGACGATCGCCAGCAAGGCGGGAACTGCCGCCAGGCCTGAGCGCAGCGGCCACGCGGTCATGATCAGTGACAGCGCCAGCAACGGCTGCACGACCGACGCGACGGGCGATATGCGTCCCGGCGCCATCGTGGAACGTTGCCGCACCGAGTCCTCGAACAGCAGCAGATCGAATCCGGGATTCCAGCCGGTCAGGAACTCGAGCTGCGTGATGAGGCCGATCGCCAGCACGAACGCGGCGCAGCCCAGCGCCGCCCATCGCTCGCGTGGCGACGTACCGTCAGGCCGGCGGGACGCGCGCGCCTGGATCCACAGGGACAGGCCGAGCAGCAGGAAGCCGGCGGCGGTCCACGGCATCATCAACACCCGGCCGCGAAACAGGCCGTTGAGCAGCTCGATGTTGAGCCACCACCGCAGCAGGATGAACGCGCCGGCGGCCGCCGCGACCGCGCCTAGCGCCGCGGCCTGTGGCAGGGCCCGCACACGTCGGAGCGGATTCATGCCGCCGGCTCCAGCCATCGCCGCAGGATGATTTCGAGATCAGCGGACTTCACGGGCTTGCTGATGTAGTCGTCCATCCCGGCCTTGAGGCAGTTCTCGCGATCGCCGAACAGCGCGTTGGCAGTCATCGCGATGATCGGGATGCGGCGGCCGCGCATCGAGCGGACCCGCCTGGTCGCCTCAAATCCGTCAACTTCGGGCATCTGGCAATCCATCAACACCAGGTCGTATGGAATCGCGCTCAATGCCGCGATCGCTTCCGCGCCGTTGCCGACGGCTTCGGCCGCGTAACCGAGCTTGCGGAGCTGCAGGAGCGCCACCTTCTGGTTGACCGTGTTGTCCTCGGCAACAAGGATGCGGGCGCGAGCCGGCTGTGGAACGAGCGGCGCTATCATCGGCGGTTTGCCCGCCGTGTCGCCATTCGAAAGCGCGTTGGTCAGCGCCATTCGCAGCTGCAACGCTTTGAGGGGCTTGTGAAGCCTGACCGTGATCCCGAGTGACTGGAGGCGCTCGCGGTCCTCCATCTCACCCAGTGACGTCATCAGCACGATCGGCACGGTGGCGTAGGCCTGCAGCTGGCGCACCGAAGCAGCCAGCTCGAAGCCGTCAACGCCCGGCATCTGCACGTCGAGAATCAGCAGGTCGAACTGCGCCTGCGTCTGCAGGACCTCCAGCGCCGAGGCGGCGTCGCCAACGCACGTGTCCCTCGCGCCCCACAGCGTCAACTGGTGATGCAGCACCTTGCGGTTGGTCGCGTTGTCGTCAACGACGAGCACCCGTTTGTCTGCGAGCACACCCGGCGGCTCCGGCTTGAGCGAGCTCTGTTCAGCGCTGCGCGCGAATTCCGCAGTGAACCAGAACGTGGAGCCCTGGCCGAGCTCACTCTCGACGCCGATCTTGCCGTGCATCAGCTCGACCAGCCGGCGGGAAATGGCGAGGCCCAGCCCGGTGCCGCCGTACTTGCGGGTCGTCGATCCGTCGGCCTGCACGAACGCGGAGAACAGGCGATCCTGTGCGGCTTTCGGGACGCCCACGCCCGTGTCACGTACTGTGAACCGCAGCGCCGCCACGTCCTCGCGCGACGCGGTTGCGCGCGACACGTGCATCACCACCTCACCGGTGTCGGTGAACTTCACGGCGTTGCCGAGCAGGTTGAGCGCAACCTGTCGCAGCCGCCCTGGATCACCCTTCAAGTGAACTGGCACGTCCTGGTCGATGAGCAGCGCCAGCTCGATGTTCTTGGCGGCGGCTTTCTCCGCCAGCAGATCGAGAGACGCTTCGAGCGCGGGACGCAGTTCGAAATCGACGCAGTCGAAGTGCAGCTTGCCGGCCTCGACCTTCGAGAAGTCGAGAATGTCGTTGATGATCGTCAGCAGGCTGTCGGCGCTGAACTGGATCGTCTCGGCGAAATCACGCTGCTGCGCTGTCAGTCCCGTCTCGAGCAGGAGTCCGGACATGCCGACAATGCCGTTCATGGGCGTGCGGATCTCGTGGCTCATGTTGGCCAGGAACTCCGACTTGAGGCGCGCCGATTCGATCGCGGCGTCACGCGCCCGCGCCAGTTCCGCTTCGACCTGCTTGCGGCTGGAAATGTCGTGGATCACCGCGCACACGGCGGGTCGGCCGGCAAACGTTGTCGGGCTCAGGCTGCACGAGGTTTCAAAGGTGGAGCCATCGAATCGCCGCAGCGTCCGCTCGACGATGACCGGGCGCCCGTCACGCATCAGCTCCGAGATCTCCTCGGCCAGCGGCAGGTCCTGCGGGCCGCCTACCATCGCCCTGGTCAACCGCAAGCCGCGCAGCTGTTCCGGCGGCGCGCCGGCCCGGCTGGCGTAACTGCTGTTGAACTCCAGGATCGCGAGCGTCTCGGCGTCGAACACGACCATGCTGTCCGCAATGTGCTCGACGGTCGCGCGGTAGCGATCCTGGCTGGCTTCGAGATCGGCGGTGCGGCGCGCTGCCACCCACATTTCCCTATGCCCGCGAATGCACGACACCACCAGCACGATGTCCTCGAACACCACCCACCCGGCATGTTCAGCCGCGCGCCACGCACTGGCGGTGATGACGCCGAACACCGATTCGGGAAAGAACAGGCCGCGGATCAGGTGATCGCCGACCACGACCGCCGTTGCCGGAATCAGCACGCGATAGTCACGGTAGAACGCGAGGAACGCGAGCGACCCGAACACGTGGAAATGCGTCTCGATGCGGCCGCCTGTCAGGTGGATGAGCAGGGCGCCGGCAAGCATCTGCGAAACGGCGATGATGTAGCGCGTCAGCGGACCGCCCGGACGGAAGATTGCCGCCGCGATGGCGGGAAACGCAATCACGGCGCCGAGCACGATCGCGGACCAGACGTGCGGGTGAATTGAACTGCTGGCGCCCTCCCACTGGCGAGGCGCCACCCACAGGGCCGCGCCGATCCCGAAGATCCACTGCACCGACAGCAGCACCGCGAACATGCGGTCGGTGTCGCGGAAGATCGACTGCTGCTGTTCGGTGAATATCTCCGCGGCGCGTTGTTCACGCGTCGACAGGGAGGAAATCACGATGCGCTCCTGTCGTTGAGCAGGCATCCGAAGACGGGCGTGGTCGCAAGCGGCGCCGAGCCGGTGTGCAAGGCCGCGAGCACGGCCGTCACGCCATCGTTGTCACCAGCATGGGCTCGTGCCGCGGTCAGGCCGCCGCTGAATAGCAACGCGCCACCGCGATCGAAGAGAAATGCCTGTCCGGAGACGCGGGCGCCGAACGCGCGGCTGCGGCTCCCGTCGTGATCGACGATCGCTGTTACACCCGGAAGCGCGGACGCCGAACTCCACAAGCGCCCAGCGGTGGCGTCCGAGCCACCGATCGCTTGAAAGAGGATCACCGTGTTGAATGGCATCCTGGCACGCGCCATGAGCCTCGCCAGTTCACTGATGCTGGCTTCCGAACACCCGCACTCCGGGTGCACGACCATGACGAGCGTTGGGCGAGACGCGTCGCGCGGCAGATCGGCGGGCCACGCCGGCGCGCCCTCGGCCGGGGGGCCTGGCGTATAGGCATGACGCCACAGTTGCGCGAATCCCACGCCAATCGCCACCAACCAGATGGCGAGCGCCACCGCAATGGCCGGTGACAGACTGAACGGTCGTCTCATGCCAGGTAATAGAGCAACCGCCTTGCCGTCGTGCTCGAGTGAAAACAGGCCGGATCTCGCGCAGAGTGCGCGCCGGGAGACTGGCCGGCGTGCGGAACTGGCACATGTGCCGCGCACCACCTTGGGCGCGCAGCCCGGGTTACTCAGTGATTGTGATGACGCGATTGAGGCGGGTCAGTTCGAAGATTGAGCGCACTTTCGACGACAGCGAGCATACGGAAATGTCTCCGTCGCGGCCGACGCGGCGCAGGCCGGACAACAGCGCGCTGAGCCCCGAACTGTCGATGAATTCGACCCGCTCGAGATTGATCAACACGCGGCGATGACCCTGGTCGATGCGATCGATGATCGCGCTCCGAAACTCCGCGGCAACGCGTACATCGACGCGGCGTTCAAGCGGAGTGATCACAATCAGGCCGGGTTCGAACCGTGTCTCGAGCAGCATGCGTGAAAGGCTCCCGCTTCTGCATCAGCCAAGGCCGTGCCAGATGATCTAGCCTGAAACACCAGCAAATACGCCCATACGGCGGCGCGCGGCGCCAGGCCGTGTGTCAGATCCGCGCGCTCCGCACAGTGCGCCCGTCAGTTGTCGGCGGTGAGGTCGAGCCGATCGAGCCAGCGGTACAAGGATCGGCGGCTCACGCCCAGCCGCTTCGCCGCTGCTGCCTTATTGCCGCCGGTTTCGTGCAGGACGCGGCGCACCTGCTCCTTCTGCGCAGTGGTCAGCAGGTCGGCGCCGGCCGCCGAAGCCGCCCGTTGCGGCTGCGCGGGCGTGAACGCTTCGGCAGTGCCGATCATGGCCGACTGCAGGTCGCGTTCCGAGATGAGCCGGCCCTCGGTCAGGATGCAGGCGCGCTCGATGACGTTGCGGAGCTGGCGGATGTTGCCGGGCCATGGTGCTTCCTGCAACCGGCGCTCCGCCGCGGGGGACACGCCGGCGATGGTGCGGTCGAAGCGATTCGAGAGGTCTCGCACGAATGCGGCCGTGAGATAGGGAATATCTTCCCGCCGCTCTCGCAGCGGCGGCAGGTGAATCTCGATCACGCTCAAGCGGTAGTACAAGTCCCTCCGGAAACGATCGTCACGCTCGCTGATCAGGTTGCGGTTGGTGGCCGCGACGATGTTGACGTCGATCTTGTGCGAATCCACCGCGCCAACCCGCTGGATCTCGCCGTACTCGAGCGCGCGCAGCAGCTTGGGCTGCAGCGCCGGCGGCAGCTCGCCAATCTCATCGAGGAAGACCGAGCCCTGATGCGCGTGCTCGAGCAGTCCGACCTTGTTGTCAGCGGCGCCGGTGAACGCGCCCCGCACGTGCCCGAACAGCTCGCTCTCGAACAGCGTTTCGACCACCGCCGAGCAGTTGAGCGTGATGAATTTTCTCGACCGTCGTGGTCCGCGGGCATGAAGCGCCCTGGCCACCAGCTCCTTGCCGGTTCCGGTCTCGCCGGTGACCAGCACGCTGCGCGCATGCGGCGCGACGCGTTGAATGAGCGCAAACAACTCCTGCATGACCGCGCTCCTGCCGATCAGGCCATGGAACTCGAGGCGCGCCGCGACATCCGCGTCCACATCCATCAGCGCTTCGCGCCGGGAGATATTGTCGCGCACACCGAGCAGGCGCTCCTTGAGCCGGTCGAAGTCGAACGGCTTGCTCAGGTAATCCAGCGCCCCGGCCTTGACCGCCTCGATCGCGGTGTCGACCGACGGATTGCCGGTCATCAAGATGGCCTGGCATTCGGCGTCGGCCGCGCGCATCGCCTTCAGCACGTCGATGCCGCTCAGCTCGGGCATCTGCAGATCGATCATCACCACGTCCGGACGCAGCGACGGCATGCGCTCCAGCGCATCACGGCCGTTGTCGATGTAGGTGATGACGAATCCGAGCGGCCTGGCGAAGCGTTCGACGATCGGCGCGACGTTGGGATCGTCATCGACGATCAGCAGGCGCGGAGCCTGCGCCGGCTTGCCGTCACTCATCGATCGAGCACCTCGCGCACCTTCTGCGTGAGTGTCTCCGCGGTGAACGGCTTGGGTAGGAACACGGTCCGGTCGTCGAGGCCGGAGGCGTCCAGCGTGATCTCTGGCGCATAGCCTGACACGTAAATTACTCGAATGTCGGGCCGTCGCGCACGCACGGCTGCGACCAGTTCCGGCCCGGTCCCGCCCGGCATCAGCACGTCAGAAATGATCAGGTCGAATCGATCGAGCGGCTGCGCCAGCGCTTCCGTGGCGCCAGATACATGCGTCACCGCGTAGCCGGCCCGCGCCAGCATGGTCTTGAGCAGGACTCGAATCGCCTCGTCATCTTCGACGACCAGCACGCGTTCGGTGCCGGTCAGCCGCTTCGGTGCCGCCGCCGTCGTCGTCGGTGCCGCGTCATCGGCGGGTGGCAGCAGGATGTTGAACGTGGTGCCGCGACCAGGTTCGCTGTCGACGCTGATGCGTCCGCGGCTCTGCGAGATGATGCTGAAAACCGTTGCCAGTCCGAGGCCGGTGCCCTTGCCGACTGGTTTGGTGGTGAAGAACGGTTCGAAGATGCGTTCCTTGGTCTCTGCGTCGATGCCGGTGCCGGTGTCGCGGACCTGCAACCGTACCCACGAGCCAGCCTCATCGGTGACGCGTGATGTCTCGAGCGTGATTGCACCGCCCGAGGGCATGGCGTCGCGCGAGTTGACGACGAGGTTCATGACGACCTGCTCGATCTGGCCACGATCGTTCTCGATCGCGCCGGTCTGTTCTCCCAGCACCGTCGTCAACTTGATGTGTTCGCCGATCAGGCGCCTGAGCATGCCGGCCACCTCGGTGATCAGCAGGTTCAAATCGAAGGTCGCGATGTCCCTGGCCTGCCTGCGCGAGAAGGCCAGCAGTTGCCGCGTCAGCGCGACCGCGCGATCGCCCGCCCGGGCAATGGCGGCAGCGTCGTGCCGCTGATCTTCGCTGTGCGCGGACTCCTCCAGGAACCGTGCGTAACCCTGGATTACCGTCAGCAGGTTGTTGAAGTCGTGTGCCACGCCGCCTGCGAGTTGTCCGATGGCCTCCATCTTCTGGGCCTGGCGAAGCTGTAGTTCGAGCTGCCGCCGCTCGGTCATGTCGATCAGCACGCTCAACAGGCGTTTCGGCGCGCCGTGCGCGTCAGGCTCGATCTGCCCGCGCGCGTGGATGTGGCGGACCGGTTTGCCTTCGGGGGCAAAGGTCATGTCGAACGAGAACTCTCCACACGAGGCGATGGCCGGCGCGATCAGGTCGAGGACCCGTTGGCGTTCATCAGGCGGCAGGGCGTCGGAAATGTCGAGCAGCGACTGGCCCTCGGGGATATCGAGAAGATCATGGACACCTTTTGAGGCGCGGACGATCTCCTGCGCAAACCATCGCTCGTAGACGCCGATGCCGGCCGCGCTGAGGGCGAAATCCGTGGTTCGCTCCCGATCCAGCAAGGCCTCGCCCTGGGCACGCAGCTGATTGATCAGCAACGCGTTGTCATACGACAGCCCGGCCTTGATGCCAAGGGTCTCCGCGGCCTGTTCGTCTGCTTCACTGAACTCATCGGCGCCGATCTTGTTGGTGACCGCCAGCACGCCGAGTATCCGATCGCGCGTCACGATCGGCGCAATCAGGTATGCAGACACCGGCAGGAGATGCGGAAGGTGCTCCGATTCGCCGTCCGTCATGCGGCCACGGACTGTCCGCTTCTCGTCAATGACCCGGCGGAGAGGTGGCGGCAGTTCCTGCAGGCCCCGCATTTGCGCCGCCGCTTCCGGCGTTGCGCCGTCGGTCAGCACCAGCGCAAACCGCCGGCTGTCCTCCGTCAGCAACGCCACCATCGCCTGGCCCGCGGACATGGCCTGCCTCGATATCTGGCAGACCTTGTGCAGCAGCGTGACGGGATCGCGTTCGGCCATCAGTAATTGGCCGGCCTTCAACAGCGCCGCCATGCGCCGTTCGCTTGCTTCGAGGTCTCGAACCTTTTCGATCAGCTTCTCGCTCGTCAATTGCGCATGACGGCGGTCAAAGGCTTCGTCACCGAGAGCGTCGACGCCCGCCTGTCCGGTCGCCAGGGCGGCCTCGACCCTGGCCAGGATCTCGTCCGGCTCACTTGGCTTGATCATCACGCCGATCACGCCGCATTCTTCCGCGAGCTGCCGCGCTTGATCTTCGTGGTAGGTGGCGGTGTAGAAGATGACGGGAACGGTGGCGCACCCGGGCATGCGGCGCAGCCTGCGGACGAATTCGAAACCGTCCATCTTCGGCATCAGCACATCGCTGAGCACCAGGTCGGGACGGCGATGGCGAACGGCCTCGAGGCCTTCCTCTCCGTTGGCCGCCTCGAGAATCGTGTAGCCGCGGTAGCCGAGCAGCGTCGTGAGGTACAGGCGATCCGTTGGCCTGTCTTCAAGGACCAGGACGCACGCCGGAGTTGTGGCACTCATGGCCGCGGGTCGCCGCGCACCGCCCGCCGACCCGGCGGCAGGTACGCTTCAATCTCCGACACGAACGTTTCAGGAGTGATCGGCTTTGAGATGTAGCCGTCAAACCCTTCCGCCAGCACGCGCTCGCGATCGCCGACCATGGCGAAGGCCGTGACCGCGATGATCGGTACTTGCGTGGCGGAGGATGCTTCGCGAATGCGGGCGGCCGACTCGAAGCCGGAGATTCCCGGCAACTGCAGATCCATCAGGATCAGATCCGGCAAATCGCGGGCGGCCATCGCGATCCCGTGCTCGCCATCGTGGGCCGTCAGGACTTCATAGCCAAACGCGCGTAACAGGTACTCCATCAGCGCGAGGTTGGTCTGGTTGTCTTCGACGATCAGGATGCGCGTCATGACACCTCCGGCAGGAGCACGCTGAACGTGCTGCCACCGCCCGGCGTGGGCGTCAGCGAGATCTCGGCGTTCAGAAGTTCAGCGAGCCGGTGGCTCAGGTGCAATCCGAGCCCGCTGCCTTCGTGGCGCAGCGAGGCGGTTGATTCCAGTTGCTCGAACGCCCGGAACAGCCGGTGGCGATCCTCCTCCCGGATGCCCGGTCCAGAGTCAACCACGCGAATGATCGGCCGGCTGCCCTCGTGCGCCGCCTCGATTCGCACGTACCCCGCCGGCGTGAACTTGATCGCGTTGGCCGCCAGGTTGAGGAGGATCTGGCTGAGCGCGCGGCGATCGCTGCGCACGTGAACGCTGCCGGGCGGGCAATGGACGTCGAACAGCAGGCCCTTGGCGCGCGCCAGCGGCGCCAGCGCCGCCGCGACCTCGTCGATCAACTCGCGGCAGTCGATTCGCTCGAATCGCAGTTCGACCTTGCCGGATTCGACCTTGGCCAGATCGAGCAAGTCGTTGATCAGCGCCAGCAGGTGCCGCGCGCTCGACTGGACGGTCTGGAGCTGCTGTTCCTGGTCGGTAGTGAGCGGGCCGGGCAGCCGCATCAACAGCGTCCCGGTGAAGCCGATGATCGCGTTGAGCGGCGTGCGCAGCTCGTGGCTCATCGTGGCCAGGAACCGATCCTTGGTCTGGTTGGCGCGTTCGAGT
>DATMJU010000229.1:0-22852 GCA_035553795.1 Vicinamibacterales bacterium | reverse complement strand
AACGTGTTCGGCGTCGCGATCCAGATGGCGAGCGGCATTCCCGTGAACCTGCGCAGCAACCTCGAGTTGAACAACGACGGCACGGCGAGCGATCGTCCGCTGGGCGTCGGCCGCAACTCGCTGACGCTGCCGGCGCGCAAGAACGTCGACTTCCGCTACTCGCGCAAGGTCCGCCTCGGCCGCTCGATGGCCGCGGAAGTGATCGCGGAACTGAAGAACGTGTTCAACACCGAGCAGGTGTCGAGCGTCAACGCCACCGTCACGACCAACGCGCAGGGCGTGCCGACGCTCGCGCTGCCGACGTCGGGCGATCAGCTGACGCCGACCGGCGGCTACGAACAGCGCCAGTTCCAGTTGGGATTCAAGTTCGTCTTCTAACCAGGCGAACAGGCCAGCGGGCCATCAGGTAGTCCGTCAGGGATCGGCCAAGGCCGATCCCTGATTTATTTTCGGGTTCATTCCATGCGAAAAGCGTTTCTCGTTCTTGCCCTCCTCGTCGGTGCCGCCTCCGCTCACTCCACCGCGCAACATCAACTGCAACCGGTCGCGAACCTGCGCGGCGTGCCGGCGCTCGAGCTCGCGATGCGCAAGCTCGATACCGTCGGCAGCTTCATGATGACGACGGCGCATCCGGATGACGAGAACAACGGGATGCTGGGCTACTTCTCGCACGGGAAGGGCTACCGTGCCACGCTGGTGACGGCGACGCACGGCGAGGGCGGACAGAACGAGATTGGGCCCGAGTTGTTCGTGCCGCTCGCGGTGCTGCGCACCGAGGAGTTGCTGGCGGCGCATCGCTTCGACGGAGCTGAGCAGTTCTTCACGCGCGCGATTGATTTTGGCTTCTCGTTCAGCGTCGAGGAGACGCTCGAGAAATGGGGCCACCAGGAGATTCTTGGTGACTACGTCCGCATGATCCGCACGATTCGTCCCGACGTCATCGTCGGCTTCGTGTTCGATGGCGATGGCGGCGGTCAGCATCACCAGACGTCATCTCGACTGACGCTCGAAGCGTTCCGGGCCGCGGCCGATCCCGCGAAGTTCCCCGAGCAGATCAAGGAAGGCCTGCGTCCGTGGCAGGCAAAGAAGTTCTATTACACCGCAGGTTTTGGTCCCGGCGGTCCCGCGGCGAGTGGTCCGCGTGCCGGTGGCGTGCCCGGTCCTGAAGCGCCGACGATGCTGAACTTCAGCGGCGGCGCGCAGTTCGATCCGGTCCTGGGCCGCACCTACGACGAGATTGGCGCTGAAGCGCGCAGCATGCACAAGTGCCAGGGCATGTCGCAGCTGCTGCCGTTGCCCGCGCCGACGGGCGGCGGCGGGTTCGGAGGTGGTGGCGGTCCGGGCGGCGTGCGCAATTACCGGCTGCGTGATTCGGTGCTCGAAGGCGGGGTGGCGCGGCCTGAGAAGGAAATGTTCGATGGCGTCGACACCAGCCTGCGCAGCCTCACGAGCTTTGCCGCGGTCGCAAACGTCGAACAGCTCGGTGCCGGGCTCGATCGCATCAGCGCGGCGGTAGCGGAAGCGCGCAAGGCGTTGAGCAGCGGCGGCGAAGGCGCAACCGTGGCGCCGTTGACCACCGCGCTCAAGGCGCTGCGCGATGTGCGTGGATCCCTGGCGTCCATGGGCTTGTCTGATTCGGCGCGTTACGAGATCGATTTCCGCCTGGGCCAGAAGGAACCACAGTTCGCCCACGCATTGATGCTGGCTGCTGATGTCCGCCTCGATGCGGTGGCGCGTGATGGCCTCGCGGTTGCCGGTCAGCCGCTCGTCGTTGATCTGCTGGCCGCCAATCGCGGTCGCGCGGGCGTGGAGTTCACCGCTGCGGCGAATGGTTTCGGTGCGGCGCCGGTCATGGCGTGCGATACGTCAGTGACGCTGGCGCCAGGGGCGTCGCGCAACTGCAACAAGACCGTCACGGTGCCTGCCGACGCGAAGCTCACCGCCGCGCATTTCCGCAACGGTCCGGTCGGTGCGCGCTACATCTTCGATGCCGACGTGCCATTCGGCCTGCCGTTCCGCCCGACGCCGTTCACGGCGACGTTCACGGTCACCGTCAACAGCACGCCGTTCACGATCACCTTGCCGATCCAGGCGCGCTCGGAAGGCAACATCTTCAGCGGCGAGAAGCGCGCCGAGGTGCACGTGGTGCCGGCGTTTGCGGTGACGACGACGCCAGAGATCATCGTCGTGTCGACGTCCGACGAACCTAAAGGATCGTCGCCACAGGCGAGAGTGAAGGATGTGCGCGTCACGGTGACGAATCACTCCAAGGCCGCGGCGAAAGCCGACGTCGCGTTGCAGGTCCCGCAAGGTTGGCGCGCCACGCCGGCGACGCAGGCGGTGGCCTTCTCGCGCGAAGACGAATCGATGACGGTGCGCTTCGCCCTGCAGCCGCCGCCAGTGGCGACGCTCGCCGCGGCAGCCATGAAGCCCGGTGGCAACCAGGTCGCGGTCAGGGCGACGGTGACGGCGGGCGGGCAGACGTTTGCGCAGGGATACCAGGTGGTTGAGTATCCGCACACCACGCGCCGCCATGTGCTCGTCGATCCGCAGGTCGCGGTCAAGGCGCTCGATGTCAGCGTGAAGCCGAACCTGACTGTCGGCTACGTGATGGGTGTCGGCGACGAAGTACCGGCGGCGCTCGAACAGCTTGGCGTTAAGTTGTCGATGATCGCGTCCGACGAGCTCGCCTGGGGCGATCTTTCGAAGTACGACGTCATCATGACCGGCGTGCGCGCGTATGAACGCCGCACCGATCTGCGCGCCTACAACCAGCGCTTGCTCGATTACGCGAAGGCCGGCGGCACGGTGATCGTGCAGTACAACAAGTTCGAGTTCAACGACGCGCAGTACGGTCCCTTCCCGGCGCGCGTCGGACGCGAGCGTGTCACAGACGAGAACGCGGAGATGAAGCTGCTCGATCCCGCGCACCCGGTGTTCAACGCGCCGAACCGCATCGGGAGAGCCGACTGGGCCAACTGGGTGCAGGAGCGCGGCCTGTATTTCCTCGATCAGGCCGGACGCGACCCTCAATACAAGGATCTGATCGAGTTCACCGAGCCATTTCCGTACAACCAGGGCTCCAAGGGCGGCGCCCTGGTTGAAGCCAAGGTGGGCGAAGGCCGATGGTTGTACGTTGGCCTCGGGCTGTGGCGCCAGCTGCCGGCGGGTACAGACGGTGCATACCGCCTGATGGCGAATTTATTGAGCCTCCCTTAACAAAGGGCTGAAAAACGACGCATTCTCGTGTCGCATGCTTGAATTGCGTTAAACCTGTGGGAGGCAGTCTGGTCTAAGCTTCGTAGGCCGGACTTTTCCTCCCTTCCCGGCGATTACGGATCCGTATGTTGGAACACATCCTTCGGCGTATGGGTTTCGGCGCCAGCCCGGCAGAGCTTGCCGCCTGGCAGAACGTGCCCATTGAAACCGTCATCGACCGGCTCTTGAATTACGAGTCGCTGTCGACCGACCACGATTCCAAGATCGGCCTGCCCGAATACGTCGGCATCACCACGCAGTCTGGTCAGCCGTTCTCGCCGAACACCCTGATCAACGACGCGCGGCAGCGCTGGCTGTTCCGCATGATTCACTCGCAGCGCCCGCTCGAAGAGAAGATGGCGCTGTTCTGGCACAACCACTTCGCCACCGCCTACAGCAAGCTGGCCGGCGCGGTGGGCCAGGAGCGCGCCACGCGGCTGATGGACAACGATCCCAACAGCCTGCCCGGCAGCGAGCCCGGACAGATCCAGAAGCTGCGCGCGATGGGTACCGGCAGCTTCTCGGGGCTGTTGATGGCGATGGCCAAGGATCCCGCGATGGTCTATTGGCTCGACAGCCAGTTGAACACGCGCACGCGGCCGCAGGAAAACTTCGGCCGCGAGATCATGGAACTGTTCAGCATGGGCATCGGCAACTACACCGAAGCCGATGTCTACGCCGCGGCGCGGGTGTTCACCGGATTCAACTGGCAGGTGGTCGGCGATCGCGCCAACGTGCAGACCAGCTTCTACCAGTTCGTCTACCGCCCGAACGATCACGACACCGCGTCGAAGACGTTCACCTTCGCGATCTATCCCGACGGCGGCAAAGTCATTCCCGCGCGATCCGCGGCGAACGGCGAGCAGGATGCACTCGACCTGGTGCTCGCGTTGACGCGTCACCCCGCCACGGCGCAGCGCCTGGCGACGCGACTCTATAAATTCTTCGTCAGCGAAACCGCCGAACCCGATGCCAGCGTCGTCAATGCGATGGCCAACGCGTACCTCGGCGGCAACTACAACATCAAGGTGATGTTGCGCACGCTGTTTGCGTCGAGCGCGTTCCGCAATCCGAGCAACTTCTTCCAGCGCTACTCGTGGCCGACCGAGTTCGTCATCCGCGCGATCAAGGAAACCGGGTGGACCGGTTTCTCGGTGAGCAACGCGCTGACGCCGATGGCCAACATGGGCCAGCAGTTGTACGAGCCGCCCGACGTCAATGGCTGGGACACCGGCCCGGGATGGATCTCGACCTCCTCGATGCTGTCGCGCATGAACTTCGCTTCGTCTCTCGCGGGTAACCAGCGCTTCAACCTGGCGCGCGACGCGCAGCCCCACCGCGCGACGCCTGAACGCGTCCGCGATTACATGCTGGCGCGGTTCAGGACCACGACGTTCAGCACCGCCCAGACGACGGCGATGACCGACTACCTGCGGTCGACAGCGTGGACGGGATCCGACGCGCAGTTGCAGGCGCGCATTCCCGGCCTGGCGCGATTGATCGTGGGCTCGGGCGAGTATCAATTTAACTGAGGCCAATGGGCCACTAGGCGAATAGGCCAATCATGAGTTTCTCGAGACGACAGTTCGTCAAGGGCGGCGTCACGGCGTTCACCTTCGGGTTTGCGGCGCCGCAGATGTTGTGCGACATCGCGTTCGCGCAGGGCGTGCCGTCGCGCAATCTCGTCGTGGTGTACCTGAGCGGCGGCAATGATTCGCTGAGCACGATCATTCCGTACCGTGATCCGTTCTACGCGAGCCGCCGGCCGACGCTGGCGATTCCCGCCGGCAACGTGCTGCAGATCGGCCGCGATTCCTCGAACGTGGAGCTCGGCCTTCACCCGCGACTGACCGGGCTGAAGAGCATTTTCGACAACGGCAAGCTCGCGATCATCCAGCGCACCGGCTACGCGAACCAGAGCCGCTCGCACTTCACCGGTTTCGACATCTGGGGCACGGCGACCACGAACAACACGTCGGGTACCGGTTGGCTGGGGCGCTATCTCGATACGCTGCAGACGCCGATCGATCCGCTCGTGGCCTGGAACACCGTGCGCGAAACCCCGCGTCCCTTGATGGCGCGCACGGTTGGCGTGCCGGCGATCACCAGCCCTTCGAGCTACGCGTTCTCGAGCCCGAACAGCGGCGCCGAAGCCACGTACGAACGCAGCGCGCAGTCGCGAATCTCCTCTCACGTGCCCGTCGATCGCCCGCACCTGGCGTTCGTCAATTCGACGACGCAGGCGGCGCTTGGGACGCTGGATCGCGTGGCGACGGTTGCGACGTATCGCCCGGCGGTGACGTATCCGACCAACGGCTTCGCGCAGGCGCTGCAGGCAGTGGCCGGCGCCATGAACAAGCAGATCGGCACGAAGGTGTTCTGGGTGCAGACCGGCGGTTACGACACGCACGCGTCCCAGGGCGCCAACGCCGGTGCCTACGTGAACTTGATGGGCACGCTTGGCGACGGACTCAAGGCGTTCCATGACGACCTGAGCGCGCAGGGCATGTTGAACAACACCGTGATCCTGGTCTATTCGGAGTTCGGCCGCCGCATCAGCGAGAACGGCAGCCAGGGCACCGATCACGGCGCCGGCGGGAACATGATGGTGCTCGGCGGACTCGTGCGCGGCGGCATCTACGGCACCGCGCCGAACCTCAACACCGACCCGTCAAACCCCACGCTCGAGAACAACGCCGGCGACGTGAAGTACGAGACGGATTTCCGCGGTGTCTACGCGAAGATTCTCGACAGCTGGCTGGGCTCGAACTCCGTCACGATTCTCGGCGCCGACTACAGAGCCGGCGCGCCGGCGATTCTTTAGGAACTAGGAATTAGGAACCAGGAACTAGTTCCCAGTTCCCAGTTCCTACTTCCCGTACTTCGCCAGCGTCGTCTTCCAGTTCACGACGGATTCCGGCGCTGTACCCATTCCCTCGAACACGATCTGCCCGGTGCGGTAGCCGACGCCGTAGTAACGCTCGTTGGCGTCGCGATCCTGGCGGATGGTGCTGCCGTTCATCGTGACGCCGGCGAACAGCCCGCGCGAACGTGAGTAGCTGAGGATCTTCGCGCGCATCTGGATGTCGGTGGCAGCGCTGGCATCGCGACCCACGGGGCCGGCGGCCACGCCCGCGTCGGCGCCGACCTTGAACTGGTTCTTGACCAACTGCTCGAGCCCGCGCTGATCGATGATCACCAGCACCAGGTCGATGGCCTGCACGCCGAACTGAGGTCCGACGCTGCCGCCGGTCACGGTCAGGAAGGCGGGATTCGACCAGTTGCCGTCCTTGCCACGCACGCTGAGCACGCCGTGTCCGCGCTGCCCGCCGATGAACAGGCCACCTCGAATCAGAGACGGGAACACCGCGATGCCAGCGGCGCGCTCGATCACCGCGCGCGGGACCGACTTGTCGGGCGCGCCCATGACTTCGTCGAGCACGGCGGCGGCCGCCTTGATGCGCTCATGCTCCTCCGCGCCTTGCGTCGAGGTCTGGGCGATGAGTGGAAGACTCGCCGCGGCGGCGATCAGGGCGATGACGAACAGTCTCTTCATAAATTCAAACTCCTTAGCGCAGGCTCGAGCGTGCGATGCGCGAACCGAAACCCGATGTGCTCGGCCGCGGCCGGCAGCACGCGCTGGCCGTGCTCGAGCATGGACGACATCTCTCCGAGGGCGATCCGCATGGCGAATGCGGGGGCGTGCAGAATCGCGGGGCGGTGCAGCACGCGGCCCAGCGTGCGGGTGAAGTCGCGATTGGTGACCGGCGTCGGCGCGGTCGCGTTGAACGCGCCGGTCGCGCGCTCCTGCTGAATCATCCACGACACCATCGCGGTCCAGTCATCCGCATGTATCCACGGCATGTATTGATCGCCCGATGCGATCGTCGCGCCGAGCCCCAGCTTGAACGGCAGCAGCATCTTCTTGAGGGCGCCGCCATCGGCCGCGAGCGCCACACCGGTGCGCACAATCGCGACGCGCGTGCGCGCCGACTCCGCGATGCGTGCCTCCTGTTCCCATTCGACGCACAGGCGCGCCAAAAAGTCCGAGCCGGGTTCTTTGGCTTCGGTGATCGGCTCGTCGCCGCGCGGTCCGTAGTAGCCGATCCCCGAGCCGCTGATGAACACGCGCGGCGGTTCGGCGCACGCGGCGATGGCGCGGACCAGGGTGCGCGTCGGCAGAATCCGGCTGCTGCGCAGTGCCTCTCTCCGCGCCTGGGTCCACCGCTTGTCGGCAATGCCTTCGCCAGCGAGGTTCACCACCGCATCGACGCCTTCGAGATGCTGCCGCAAGGATCCGGGCGACCCATCGGGTTGCCACTGAATCGCCCCGTTTCGCGCTGAGCGTGAGAGGACGGCGGTCCGGTGCCCCTCGTCTTGAAGCCGTTTGACGAGTTTTTGGCCCAAAAATCCCGAACCACCCGCAATAACGATGGTCACGCTACCCATCTTAAGTGTTGTGGGCTTGACATACAGTTCGGCTGGGTGTTAACTAACCAGTTAGTTAGCAATTGCCCATATGACGCCTGCACGTAAGCCCGCCGCCTCCTCGACTCGCGACTCGGTGTTCGCTGCTGCCGCCACGCTGTTCTCGTCGCGGGGCTTCGACGGCGTCAGCATGGACGACATCGCGCGGGCCGCCGATGTTAACAAGGCGATGATCTACTACCACTTCGCCGACAAGCTCGCGCTCTACCGCGCCATCATCGGCGACGGCCTGCGGTCGATGTCTGAAACCGTCGGCGCCATTGTCGCCAGAGACGCCACCCCCGGACACAAACTCGATCGATTCGTCGAAGCGTTCGTGCGCATGACTGAAGTGCGGCCGTGGATGCCGGCGATGATGCTTCGCGAAGTCGCGGAAGGCGCGCCGCGTATGGATCCCGACACCATGGTCCACATGCGCGGCGTGATCGTGAACTTCGCGGCCATCCTGACGCAGGGCCAGCAGCTCAAGGTGTTCAGGCCAATCCATCCGATCCTCGCGTACGAATCCGTCGTCGGTCCGATTCTCATCAACGCCGCGCGCGAGCGCGTCGCCGCCCAACCAGAACGCCAAGGCCAGGACTTCCCGATGCTGGTGGAGATCACGCACGACCAGGTGATTGCGCACAACCAGGAAACGGCCCGCAGGATGCTTCAACCATGAAAAGACTCATCGTCCCCGTTCTCCTCGTCGCTGCCGGCTGCGCCGAGCCACCGCCCACCGATCGCATTCGCGTGTCCGGCCACGTCGAGGCGACCGAGACGCGGCTGGCGCCGGACGCGGGCGGACGCGTCCTCACCCTCAGCGTCAAAGAGGGCGACCGCGTCCAACAAGGGCAGACCATCCTCACGCTCGATACGCGCGACACACAGCTGGCCATCGATCGAGCGAAAGCCGAGCGAGCCGCCGCCGAAGCGCAGGTCCGCCTCGTTCGCGCCGGCGCGCGCATCGAGGACATTCGCCAGGCGCAATCGCAGATCGAGACGACGAAGGCAGATGTGGCCGCGGCTAAGTCGGAGCTCGACGCCGCAGAGCAAGACCTCCAACGATTCGAGACCCTACTGAAGAACAACTCCGGATCGCGCAAGCAACGCGATGACGCCGCGACCAGGCGCGATGTGGCCCGAGATCGCGTCGCGTCAATGGAGAGCCGAGTCAAGACCGCCGAGGAAGTGCTGGCCAAACTCAGGGCCGGAGCCAGGAGGGAAGAGGTCGACGCCGCGCAGGCGCGCGTCACCGCCGTGTCCGCGCAGATCGCGATGCTGGAGAAAGGAATCAGCGATGCGACGCTCACCTCGCCCATCGCCGGCCTGGTCACCGAGAAGCTTGTTGAGATCGGCGAGGTGATTCCGCCGCGGGCGCCGGCGATCGTCATCGTCGATCTTGATCACGCGTGGGCCGATGTGTTCGTACCTGAGCCCACAGTTCCACAGATCAAGATCGGCCAGCCCGCGACGCTCTTCACGGATGCAGGTGGTCCCGGCATCACCGGGAGCATCTCCTACATTTCACCGAAGGCCGAGTTCACGCCTCGCAACGTCCAGACGGCAGAGGAGCGTTCGAAGCAGGTCTACCGCGTCCGCATCGCGGTCGACAACAAGGACGGGGTGCTCAAGCAAGGCATGCCGGTCGAAGCCGAGATCGCGCTGACTGCCGCGCTCAACAAATGAACGCGATCGAATTCCAGAACGTTGTCAAGCGGTACGGCACGGTCGACGCGCTGCGAGGCATTTCATTCAGCGTGAAGCCCGGCGAGATGTTCGGCCTGATCGGTCCGGATGGCGCGGGCAAGACGACCGCGATTCGCGCGCTGTGCGGCTTGATCCACGTGAACGGCGGGAGCATCGCGGTGCTCGGCCACGATCCGATCAAGCAGCACCGCCAGGTGACGGGCGTGGTCGGCTACCTTTCGCAGCGGTTCTCGCTCTATGGTGACCTGAGCATCGACGAGAACATCGCCTTCTTTGCGGAGATTCATGGCGTTCGCGACTACCACGCGCGGCGCGACCGGCTGCTCGAGATGACCCAGTTGTCGCGCTTCCGCGGCCGACTAGCCGACCAGCTCTCCGGTGGAATGAAGCAGAAGCTGGCGCTGGCGTGCACGCTGGTGCACGAGCCGCAGGTGATCGTGCTAGACGAGCCGACCACCGGCGTCGATCCGGTCTCCCGGCGTGAGTTCTGGAAGCTGCTATCGCAGTTCCTGGCGCAAGGCATCACGATCCTGATGTCGACGCCCTACCTCGATGAAGCGGAACGCTGCACGCGCATTGCGCTGCTGCACGAAGGCAAGGTGCTCGCGCTCGACCAGCCCAACAAGCTTCGCGCCGGGCTGAGCGGCACCCTGTTCGAGATCGTGGTCCCGTCGCCGAGGGAGGCGCTCGATCGAATGACGGGCCGTCCGAACGTGATGAGCGCACAGGTGTTTGGCGATCGCCTTCACGTCTGGATCGATCGCCCAGACGCCGAATCCGCGAAGGGACTGCTCGCGGCCGCCACTCAGTCCGCCGGGCTCGTGCCTTCGAGCGTCCGTCCAATCATGCCGTCGCTTGAGGACGTGTTCATCGCCCGTCTATCCGCAGCTAGTGAGGCTTCCGCGTCATGACCCGCACCCTACTCGTTATCGTCGCCACACTGATCGCACACGGCGCGTCCGCGCAGCCGGCAGCGCCGATTCGCCTTTCGCTCGAGGATGCGATTGCGCGCGGTCTCGCGCAGAGTCACCGCCTGGGGGAGATCAAGGCACGAGAGGAAGGTGCCCGCGCATCCGCGGACCTTGCCGCGCTGGCCAAGAAGCCAACCTTCAACGCGAACGCAAGCTACTCGCGCACGAATCACGTGACCGAGTTCTCGTTTCCACAGCCAAACGGTACCCGGCTGGTTGTGTATCCGGACATCCCCGACAACTTCATGTCACGCGTCTCGTTCCATTGGCCGATCTTCACGTCGGGCAGGACCGACGCGCTCGAGCGGGCCGCCCAGGCTGAGGCGACAGCGATTGCCTCAGATATTGAAGCGGCACGCGCCGACCTGCGGCTGGAAATCTCTCGCGCATACTGGGCGGCGGTCACCGCAAGGGCAACGCTCCGAGTGCTTGAAGAGTCCGCGGCGCGCGTTGAAGCGCAGGTGAAGGATGCGCAGCAGCGGTTCGCCGTCGGTCTGATACCGCCCAACGAAGTATCGAGCCTCGAGGCGCAACGCGCCCGTGAGCGGGCCCAGCTGATTGAAGCCAGCAACCTGCACGAGTCCGCGCTGGTTGACCTGCGCCGGCTGATCGGCGCGCCGCCTGAGGCGGTGGTGGAGCCGATGGACTCAATCGATCGACCGGCCATCGCGGGCGAGGAGTCAGCGAGTGCCGTTGTGACCGAAGCGCTGCGCGATCGACCGGAGTTGAAAGCGCTTGGGTCGCGCGTCGCGGCCGCGGAAGCACGGCAGCAAGCTGCGGCATCGCTGACCAAGCCGACGATCAACCTCACCGGCGGCGTGGATTACGCCAATCCCAACCCGCGGGTGTTCCCTCGCAAAGGCGAGTGGCAGGAGTCGTGGGACGTCGGCGTCAGCGTGAACTGGAACTTCTTCGACTTCGGCCGCTCGAAGGCGCAGCAGGCCGAGGCCGCTGCGGCCATCAGGGCGACCCGCGAACGCATGGCCGAGATCGAGTCGCTGGTCTCTGCGGACGTGCGGCAGCGGCTGATGGATCGCGTATCCGCGCGCGCGGTGGTCGAGGCGTCCCAGGCAGCCGTCAACAGCGCGATGGAAGCCCGGCGAGTGGTTGGCGATCGATTCGCCGCCGGTGTCGCGACCAGCACCGACGTCATCGTCGCGCAAGTCGCGCAGCTCGAAGTCGAGCTGGCGCGTACCCGCGCCTTCGCAAACCTGCGCCTGGCCGAAGCCAGGCTCGAACGCAGTCTTGGCGGCGGACGATGAGCGGAGAGCACTCGGGTCCCCGGGGAACCGGCGATCAGGCGATCGACGTTCGCGGTCTCACGAGGAAGTTTGGCGACTTCGTCGCGGTAGACAACCTGTCCTTCTCGGTCAAGCAAGGCGAGATCTTTGGCTTTCTTGGCGCCAACGGCGCGGGTAAGTCCACGACCATTCGCATGCTGTGCGGGTTGCTGAGCCCGACGAGCGGCACGGCCCTGGTCGGCAACATTGATGTCAGCCGGGATCCGGAGGCGGTGAAACGGAACATCGGCTACATGTCGCAGAAGTTCTCGCTCTACGAAGCGCTGACGGTGGACCAGAACATCGAGTTCTTCGGGGGCGTGTATGGCCTGTCTGGCGAACGCTTCGCGGCGCGGCGGCGCTTCGTCATCGAGATGGCGGGCCTCAAGGGCCGAGAGAAGACGCTGACGCGCGAACTGCCAGGAGGATGGCGGCAGCGGCTGGCGCTGGGCTGCGCCATCCTGCATGAACCCAGGATCGTGTTCCTCGATGAGCCCACTGGCGGCGTCGATCCGCTGTCGCGCCGGCGCTTCTGGGACCTGATCGGCGAACTGTCGCGCGAGGGCGTGACCGTGCTGGTCACCACGCACTACCTTGACGAGGCGGAGCATTGCCACCGCATTGCGATCATTCACGCGGGCAAGATGGCGGCGCTGGGCACCGCGACCGAGCTGAAGCAGGTATTCGCCGAGCGGCCGATTGTCGAGATCCATGCATCCAGACCGGTCGAAGCGATGGAGATTCTCGACGCCCATGACCGGGTGGAGAAGACCAGTTTGTTCGGCACCGCGGTTCACGCGGTGTTGAAGGACCGATCAATCGATCCAGCCGCGCTGTCATCGTTGCTGAGCGCCAGGGGAATCGCCGTCAACTCAGCCGGTCCCGTCAGTCCTTCGCTCGAAGATGTCTTCCTCGACGTGGTCGAGCGGGCAGGGGTGTCCTGATGCGCCAGGCAATGGCGGTGGCGGCGAAGGAGCTGCGGCAGATCCTGCGCGATCGTCGATCGCTGATGATCCTGCTGTTCATTCCGGCGTTCTTCCTGTTGCTGTTCGGCTACGCGCTGAACTTCGACATCCGCAACGTCACGCTGGCGGTGCAGGACCAGGATCGCAGCACCCAGAGCCGCGAGCTGGTGTCGGCGTTCGTCAACTCTGGATACTTCCGCCTCGTTGGCTACGTGGACTCGCCGGCGGAACTGGATCGCCTGGTGGACGAAGGCGGCGCGCGCGCGATTCTCGCGATTCCCGCCGGCTTCGAACGCGACCTGACCCAGCGGCGTCCGGTGACCGTGCAAACGATCATCGACGGCGACAACGCCAACACCGCATCCACGGTGATGGGTTATGCGAGGGGGTTGGTTGCTGAGTACAGCGCGGCCGTCACGGTTACTGGTTCCTCTTTACAACTTCCAGGGATCACGATCGAACCTCGCATCTGGTACAACCCGCAACTTCGGAGCACGCTGTTTCTGGTGCCCGGCCTCATCGCCTACATCGCGATGATCACCGCGGTCGTCTCGACGGCGCTCTCGGTGGTCCGGGAGAAGGAGCGCGGGACGATGGAGCAGGTGCGCATGGCGCCGCTCAGTCCGCTGCCGTTCATTCTCGGCAAGACGCTCCCATACCTCGTCATCTCCTTCGTCTCCGCGATCGTCGTGATCGTCTCGGCGATGGCGCTCTTCGAGTTGCCGATGCGCGGCTCCTGGCTGCTCCTGTTCGGTGCCATCGCGTTGTTCCTGGTCGGCGCGCAGGCGCAGGGCCTGCTGATCTCGACCATCGCGCAAACCCAGCAGGTGGCGTTCCAGGTCGCCCTCCTGTCGTCGTTGTTGCCGACGATGATCTTGTCGGGATTCATTTTTCCGATCTCGAGCATGCCGGTGGTGGTGCAGGCCATCACCCACATCGTGCCGGCACGCTACTTCCTGGTGGCGCTGCGCTCCATCGTATTGAAGGGCGCGGGAGCGGCGTCGTTCTGGCAGGACCTGCTGGCGCTGGCGATCTTCGCGACGGTCGCCACCGCGCTGGCATCGCTGCGGCTGCGAAGGGAGTGGTCATGAGCCGCCACAGAGGGCACAGAGGGCACAGAGGGCACAGAGCGCACGGAGCGCTCAGAAGCAGGACTCGGCGATGACCCGCGTGCTGCACCTGATGAAGAAGGAGCTGCTCGAACTCAAGCGCGACCCGCGTCTGTTTGCGATCGTCATCATCGCGCCGATCGTGCAGTTGAACGTGCTCGGCTATGCCGCGACCACCGACGTGAAGGACATCCCGATCGCGATCGTGGATGCGGACCGGTCGACGGCGAGCCGCCAGCTCGTGCATCGCTTCGAGAGCTCCGCCAACTTCAAGATCGTGGCGATGCCGGGATCGACCGACGAGATCGATGCGTATCTGGATCGCGGCGAGGCGTGGATGGCGATCAGCATTCCGCCGGACTATGGCCGCCGCGTTGCCGGCGGCCGCCCGACCACCATTCAGATCGTTGCGGACGGCACCGACTCGAACTCCACCGGCGTCGCCATGGGTTACGCGCAAACCCTGATCGGCGGGTATGCCCAGGATCTGGCTGCGAGCGTGGCGCCCGCATCCGCGCAGCTCAGTGGCGGGCAAGCACGCGCGCCGGCAGGCGGACTGGTGCGCCCGGAGGTCCGCGTCTGGTTCAACTCGCGCCTCGAGAGCCGCGATTTCATGATTCCGGGCATCGTCGCGCTGCTGCTCCTCGTGATCACCACCAACCTGTCGGCGATGGCCATCGTGCGCGAGAAGGAAATCGGCACGCTCGAGCAACTGAACGTGACGCCGCTCGCACGCTGGGAGCTGATCACCGGGAAGCTGCTGCCGTACGCCGCGATCGGCATCATCGACGTAATCCTGGTGCTGGTGGTGGCGATCTACTGGTTCGAGGTGCCGATGCGCGGCAGCCTCGCGCTGTTGTTTGGGATGTGCCTGGTGTACCTGATCTCGACGCTTGGGCTCGGCCTGTTCGTGTCGACGATCTCGAAGACACAGCAACAGGCGATGATGACGTCGATCTTCTTCTTCCTGACGCCGATGATGTATCTCTCGGGATTCGTGTTCCCGATCGAGAACATGCCGACCTGGATCCAGCCGCTGACCTACCTGATCCCGCTGCGCTACTTCCTGACGATTGTTCGAGGGATCTTCCAGAAAGGCATCGGCCTGGAAATTCTCTGGCCGCAGGCGCTGGCGCTCCTGGCGTGGGGGGTGGCCGTGCTGACGCTGGCGACGCTCAGATCGTCCAAGCGCCTTACGTAGCCCTAGCGGCTCGCATGCCTTCCTTCTCGTCGACCAGGCTCAGCACAAAAGCGCCGGCCAGGAACAAGCCGATGATGGCGAGGATGGCCGAGCGGCTCGAGCCGGTCACGAGCACGCTGATGGTGAAGAGCGCCGGGCCGAAGACCGTGGCAAAGCGTTCCGAGACCGCGTAGAAGCCGAAGAACTCGGACGAGCGATCCTGCGGAATCAGCCGCGCGAACATGGCGCGGCTGAGAGCCTGCGATCCACCCATCACCAGCGCGATCAGGAACGCCAGGATGAAGAAATGCGTGACCGTCGTCATGAAGTAGGCGAGGCCGGCGGCAACCACGTAGACGCCGATCGCGACGAAGATCGCGCCCTTCGAACCGATGCGGGTTCCCAACGCGCCGAACAGGAATGCGCACGGGATGCCAACGAACTGGACCATCACGAACGCCGCGATCTGCGATGTTTGCTCGATGCCCACTTCAGCGCCGTAGACGCTCGACATCCGGATGACGGTCTGGATGCCGTCCTGGTAGAGCAGCATCGCGATGAACAGCAGGAATGCATTTCGATAGCGTCGAATCTCTTTGAAGGTCCGGGCCAGACGCACGAACGCCACGGTGAACGGCGAGCCGGCGCGCGTGGAGTGATCGGGCGGAGGCTCCGCCACTTTCCTGAACAAGGGAATTGAGAACGCCGCCCACCACAGCGCCACGGCGATGAAGGACGCGCGGATGGCCGACGGCGTGTCCGCGAAGCCAAATGCCGCGGGCTGAAGGATCCACGCGAGGTTGATCAGCAGCAAGACGCCGCCGCTCAAGTAACCCATTGCGTAACCGGCGGACGATACGCGATCGGTCTCTTCGGGCCTGGCCACGTGGGGCAGCAGCGAATCGTAGAAGACCAGCGAACCTGAGATGCCAATGTTGCCGATGAAGAACAGCGTCATCGCCAGGTTGACGTCGCCTTCGCCGATCAACGCCATGGCGGCGCAGGCGCTGATGCCGATGACGAGAAACAAGCCGAGGAACTTCTTCTTGGCGCCGCTGTAGTCGGCGAAGGCCCCCAGAAGCGGCGAGATGATCGCAATGACCGCGACCGAGACCGTGGTCACCAGGCCGAAGCGCGCAGTCGCCTCCGCCGGCTCGAGGCCCTTGGCGGCGTAGGTGGCGAAGAAGCTGGGGAAGACGGCGGTGATGACGGTGGTGAAGTAAACCGAGTTGGCCCAGTCGTACCAGGCCCAGGCCCGCTGTTCAGGAGTAACGAGGCCAATGCGGGCGAGGAGTCGAGCTATCATCCGGCGCCATGATATCCGCCTTCGCGGCCTTTGGCCGCTCCGGCGAGACCTCGCCGAAGCTCGCTTTGCGAGCGACGGCGGGGCCCGACTGTGGTTCTCAGCGCCGAATTGAAACGTCTCCGCTGAAGGTCTTGAGCTTGAAGTCGCCGGGTCCGCCACCGTTGAGCGCGCCGCGGAAGTTGCGCCGGCTGCTGCTGCTCAGCGTCACCGGCAGGTCGCTCTCGAAGCTGCCGCTGAAGCTGTTGAAGTCGATGTTGCCGCGCGCGTTTGCCGGCAATCGCAGCCGGACGTCGCCGCTGAAGGTGTTGATGTCGATGTTGTTGCCCTCAGCCCAGTCGTTCGACTCGATGATGATCGTTGAGCTGAAGCCGTCGATGTGCTGGCTGGCGCTGACGCCAATCACCGTCACGTCCGCGCTGAACGTCTTGATGTCGAGGCGCGTCCTGGCCGGCACCTGGATGTCGAAGTCGGTCTCGACCACGTTGTCGTTGCGGCGTTCGACGACACGATGGTTGGCGTCGATCTCGATGGTGTTGCCGCTCTGTGTGATCTCGAGCTTGATGTCGTTCAGGCGCTCGCGCGTGGCGCGGCGGACGGCGTGCACGACCAGCTGGTTGCCCGAACCGCCGGTGATCTTCACGCGGCCCGAAAAGGTCTTCAGCCGCAGGGTGCCGCCTGCCGGCATTGGCAGCGTGCGATCGATGGTTTCGGATTCCCGGGGGCCGCGCGAGCGGTCGTCGTCCCGGTCCCGCTGTGCGAGGGCCGGCACCGACAGGGTGAGGGCGAAAAGGAGCGCGAATGCTGTGGTAACGGGGCGTGTCATGTCAACCTCGCTTGAAGTAGACGGAACGGGGCGCCAGAGGGTTTATCGCCTGGCGGCGATTGCCAGCTCTGGAAGGTCTTTATCGGCGGTTGCCCACGCTTTCACGGCCAAATCGAACTCGCGGCGGGCGGTTGCCGTATTCCCATTGTTCTGGGCGACCAACGCCAGGGCGTAGCGGGTGCCGGCGTAGTTGGGGTCGTGCTCGAGCATGACCTGCGCCATGCGCGCGGCCAGGGCCCAATCGCCGACCGCCCGGGCCGAGCGTGCCAGCGCCTCGAGCCGGAACAGGGACTGCGTCCATGCGTCAGGCCCGGGGAGCGACCGCCATTTCTGCGCGGCGCGCTCGATGGCCGCGCGGCCTTTGTCGCGCTGCGCGGTGCGCAGCAGGAACTCGCCCTGCAGGGCCTCGAGTTCGATTGCGGCCAACCCCTGGCCGCCCTGGGCCGAACGCATCGCCTTCAACGCCGCGTTCGAAGCGGCCGCGCCATCGGCAGGGCGATTCATGGCGAGATACGCGAAGCCCGACTCGATATGGCCGGTGGCCTGCACGATCAGGCTCGGGTGCGAGAGCAGCGTTTGCGCGGCCTTGAGCGCCTCGCCGGGACGATTGCGGGCCAGGAGAAATGACGGCCATTCACGCTTGTTGACGGCCTGCACCAGCAGGTTCGTCGGCAGGTTGAAGGCCTGCTTGAGCAGCGCCTCGGCCTTCTTCATTTGCCCGACGTATTGGTACGACGCAGCGAGCAGGTCCAGATTGTGGGCGTGGTGCCAGTCGAACTCGGCCGCGATCTTCTCGCGGGCCATGTAATCACGTTGCAGCTTGTCCGCGGTTTCGAAGCGCGCGATGGCTTCCTGGATGCGGCCAAGCCGGCGCAGCTCGTGGCCGTGCATGTGGACCGCGTGAGGCACGCCCGCGTTCGCGCCGGCATAACTTCCAGCGGCTGTGGCCGCTTCCTTCATGCGGCCAGCGTTTTCATAGGCGTGTGCGAGGTAGTGGTTCGCCGCCCAGGCCGCAGAAGTCGCGGACGATTTCACGACGCGTTCGTAGTACGGGATCGAGGCGAGGGCCGATCCCTGTCCCCGATCGGCTGGATCCGGTGACTCAGCGGTGCCCCTTCGCAGGATGAACTCTGCGTCGTTCGGAAATGCGGCGATCGCTCCGTCGAGTGCCTTCCGGTACGCGGCAAGCTTTGCCGCGTCTCCAGGCGCGTCTTCGGCGGCCATCTGCAGCGCGCGCGCATCGACGTGCCGCCTGACATGATCACCAGCGCCCGCCGCGAGCTTCTGCGCGGCCGCGATGGCCTGTCTCGCCTGCAGTGTCTTGTTCAGTTCGATGTAGGCGTAGCTCAATCCGACGTGCGCGAGCGCCAGGTTCGCATCCGCGCGCAGCGCCTGGTGGAACGAGCGCGCCGCTTCGATCCACACGTAGTTGTGGAGATACGCGAGGCCCTGGTTGTAGAAGCGCTGCGCGTCCTCCGACTTCGTGCCCGCATCGTCATGCACGGCGCCAACGCCGGTCCTGACGGTGACGGGACGCTCGAGGACTTCCTGTGGAATGGAAAGGACAGCATGCGGCGCGTGCTGCGCGACCGCGGCTGTCGAAACAAGGAGTACAAGAAAAAGCGGGAGACTCAAGATCTTCATCTTAAGCCCCCCGCCCTGTTAGCCCGTTAGCCTGTCTGCCTGCTAGAAGCTGATGTGCCCGCCCAGCTTGAAGAAGCGGTGCTGGAGCACGTTCGTCGGGCGCTGCCACTGCGAGGTCGCGGCGGTCGAGTAGGCCGTCGTGACCGTGTAGGGCCAGCTGCTGTTGAACACGTTGTAGAGGTCGAAGTCCACGCGGAGGCGGACCTTGTTGATCGTGAAGCGCTTCGCGAGCTTCATGTCCAACTGGCTGAGGTTGTACTTACCGTAGTCGGAGCCTTCCTGCAGGATGTTGATGGTGCGGGAAGCAACGCCCGTCCAGGTGCGCGCGCCGATGGTGTTGGCCACGGCGCTCGTGACCGCCCACGACGCGTTCAGGCTCGGACCCGCGCCGCCGTTCTGAATGCCACGGCTGAACTGATAGGTGCCGGCAAGCTGGATGTCCCAGGGCAGCGTGTAGGAACCCGATGCCTTGAAGTCGGGGCGGTAGCCGTATTCGCGGCGGCAGCTCTTCGTGCCGTCCGGATAGATCTCGGTGCCCTGTGACGTGGCCGTCACGACGGCGTCGAGACCGGCCTTCAACAGGTTGCAGTTGTCGAAGGTACGAGCGGTTGCCGCGATACCAGCCTTGAGGAACGCGCCGTTGCGGAAGCGCGCATCGAGGTTGAGATCGAAGCCCTGATACATGTTCGTCTCGCCGCCGAAGTCCTCCGAATAGCGGATCAAGCTATTGGCCGGCAGGTTCTGCGCGAACACGGCGGGCTTCAGGTCCTTGACGCCGCACACCTGGTAGCCGCCGCCATCCGGCAGATCAGGATCGCGTGGCGTGGTGATGCAGAAGGTGTCGTAGCTGTTCTCGTCGTAGCGCAGGTCGTCGGTGAACGTCGCATTGCCGAAGATGCGGCGGTAGTAGCCGCCGTTGACGGACATGCGATCCGCGATCTGGTGCTGCGCCGCGAACGTGAACTCGTTGTTGTAGCCGCGCTTGCCCCAGCCGCGGAGCAGGTCGGGCGAGTACTGCGTCGTCGGCACCGTCAGGCGGCCGAAGGTCGGTGTCGACGCCGAGTTGGTCAGCTCGTTGAACTGAATGTTGCCGGCGGCGTCGAGCGGCAGACCGTTGCCGTCGAGGTCGTTCCAGATACGGGTATCCGCGGCCGTGAGCGCGCCGATCGGATTGACCGCGTTTGCGAAGGCAATCGCCTGGCCGGCGACGTAGCGCGCCCAGCTCGTCTTGATTGCCGTCTTGCCGTTGCCGAACACGTCGATCGCGAGACCGACGCGGGGCGAGATGTCCTTCCAGTTCTGCACTTCGCCGGTGCACAGATCACCCGGATCCCACTTGCCATCCGGGCAGTCGCCGAACGTCGCGCCGGCGCCATACCGGCTCGGCAGGATCGAGCTCTCGCGCGACTCGCCGATGAACTGGTCGTAGCGGAGGCCGAGGTTCGCCGTGACGCGGCCGAGCGACCAGCGATCCTGCAGGTAAAGACCCATGTCCCGCTTGACGCCGTTGGCGCGGTCGTTGGGAAGGCGCAGCGTGACCGACGTCGGACGGCCCGCCGTGTAGGTGATCGGCTGCATGTCGCCCGTCCACATTCTCGACTCGTTCCAGTCGCCCGTCGTGTAGGTGAGGCCGCCGCGGAAACTGTGTCTGCCGATCACGTAGTTCGCGGCGCCGGAGAACGTGCGCAGCACGGAGTAGTGATCTGCCGGGTTCGGCCAGGCATTCGCCTGGCGGCCATTCGACGCGTCGACCACGTTGTAGACGCGCGAGTTGCGAATCGCCTCCACGTCCCACACCTTCTTGTCGGTGCCGGTCACGCTCGGCTGGTACAACTCCGTGTAGTTCTGGTTGTAGAGTCCGAACCCGGCTTCGAACAGCAGGTTGTTGGTGTGCGTGCGCGTCCACTTCGTGACGTTCACGAAGCTGGTCGGCGTCACCTGGACGCCGGCTGCATCGGGAGGAATCACCGCCGAGATGCCCCAGTGATCGCGGTACTTGCGCTGGTTGTCGTGATAGACCGAGAACTTGTCGCGCGAGGTCGCCTGCCACGCAAGCCGGCCGGCGTTGCTGACAATTCGACCATCGTCGACGCCCGGCTGGGTGAAGTCGGGATCGTAGATGAACTGCGACGGGTTCTTGTCCACGTAGGCGTCAGTCTTGGTCTTGGTCGAGCCAAGGTGGCGGAACGAGTAGTTGAACCAGAGCTTGTTCCTGACGATCGGTCCGCCAATGCTTGGATTGACGTCCCAGATGTTCTTGATCACGTCGACGTTGGTGATGGCGTTGTTCGGGTTGAACGTTTTGCTGCCGCTCAAGTTCGAGCGCGAGCACGCCTGGCCGATGCCGGGCGATCCGCAGTTGTCGGATCCGAACGACTCGTCGGCGTAGTTGAACACCATGGTGCCGCGGAACGAATTGCCGCCGTCGCGGGGCACCATGTTGACGCGCATGCCGCCCTGGCCGACTTCCGCCGAGTCAGCGCCGGTGACGTAGCTGAACTCTTCGAAGCTCGCGTCATTCCAGTAGACGCCGGAGTAGGCGCCCTGCGCGCAGAGGTTGTTGAGACGGATGCCTTCGATCGTCTGCACCGTGTCGCCCGAGCCGCGGTACTGGAGCGGCGACTGCTGGAGGTTGCCCGAGCCGCCGACGTCACGCGACAGCGCGCCGCCGCCGCCAACCGCCAGCGTCGTTCCCGGGATCATGATGCCGACGGCCTGGATGTTACGGCCCGTTGGCAGCGCCTCTCGCACTTCAGCGGTCATGACGACGCGCTGGGTGATGCTCTGGGTGTCGACGATCGGCGACTCGCCCGTGACCGTCAGGGTCTCTTCGAGCGCGCCGACCTTGAGATCGGCGTTGATCGTGGCCGTGAAGTCGGACGTCAGCTCGACGCCTTCACGAACGACGGTGGTGAAGCCAGGCAGCTCGAACTTGACGGAGTAGACGCCGGGCCGCAACGCGATGATCGAATAGGTGCCGTTGCCGCTGGAGACAGCGGACCGGGTCTTTTCAATCAGCGCCGGACTGGAGACTTCAACCGTCACGCCGGGCAACACACCGCCCGACGCGTCCCTAACCGTTCCTGAGATCGCGCTGGTTTGTGCCGATGCAATCATCGGCGTCAGCACGAATGCAAGTAGAGCAAAACAACGGACAGTGAGCGAACGCATCACGATAGCTCCTCCCCAACCCGCCGGAGGCGGGTAAAGCAAACGCTGTACGCTGGCGCGGCGACGCCGCGACAGCCTTCCCTAACCCGCGCCCACGGCGCATGTGGGTGAGCCTGGCATGCAGGGGGTCCCCGCAAACGTGCACATTAGGCAGCAGTTGTCTCCGAGTGTCAATGGGAATGGGATACGTAGATTTGGATTACTTCTTGGTCGCGGTGAACGTGCCGTTGACCATTCCGGCAATGTCCAACTTGCCCTTCATGGTGTTCTTTTCGACCGTTCCCTCGTAATTGACCGGCGCCTGCTGGCCCTGCACGTCGAGCGTGAACGTGAACTTGATGGCGTTGCCCTTCACGGTTCCCGTCAGATCGGCAGTGCCGAGTTGTCCGACATATTTGCCGGCGAGTTTTTCGCCGTCCTGTTTGAAGGTGATGGTCGGCGTGCCGCCGCCCTGATCGGTCGTGACGTTGAACGCCCACTCGCCGGTCACGTTGGTGGCCTGCGCGAGCAGGGGTGCAGAGTTGAGCAATCCGAGGCTGAGCACAGCGACGCTAAGAAAACGAACGATGGAATTCATGTGGCCCTCTCCTCAGGGGCGAGAAATCCTAGCAGAAACCGATGGCGGAGGTGCCATCGCGCCATCGATGCGTCCAGCCTCGCCAGCGGTGCTAGGATGGCGGCCACCAAGGACAACCCATGAGCAAATTCGCTTGCGCGTGCGCGCTGGTGTTCGTGAGCCTGCAGATGGCCGGAGCCCAGGGCCGTTCGGTGGAATGGACGCACTACTCGGGAAACGCCGCGAGCCATAAGTACTCGCCGCTCGATCAGATCAACAAGGACACGATCGGCAAGCTGCAGGTCGCGTGGCGATGGTCCTCGCCCGACAACGCCGTCGTCGAGGCCAATCCGATGGCGCGGCCCGGTGGCTACGCCGACACGCCGCTGATGGTGAAGGGCGTGCTCTACAC
>DATMJU010000228.1:0-4529 GCA_035553795.1 Vicinamibacterales bacterium | reverse complement strand
CCTGGCGATTGGTGAAGATGGCGCCGATCGACGAGCGATTCGGCAAGTCGCGGCTGACGCGGGCGACGCTGAAGTTGGTGCTCGCCACGGTGTCGTGGTAGTCCGACGTCTGCATGTTGAGCAGACCGACGTTGAACCGGCCGGCCTTGCCGGATACGCGCGCGCCGCCGATGATGGGAATTGACTGGCCGCCGCCGCCAATGCCGATGCGGCGGCTGAAGAACAGGTCCACTTCACCGGGGTTGCCGACGCTGAAGAACCCGGCATTCTCGAGGAAGAACGGCCGCTTCTCCGGGAAGAACAATGTGAAGCGATCGAGGTTGACCTGCTGATCGTCGACCTCGACCTGCGCGAAGTCGGTGTTGATCGTCGCATCGAGTGTCAGGCTCGGCGTGAGGCTGTACTTCACGTCACCGCCGAAGTCGTAATCCAGCGCGGTATCGACCGGGCGAACTCCGGAGGCGACCGCGCTGGCGAGGCCGTAGGGCGTAATCAAGAAGTTGCGCAGCGCCGGCGTTTCAATGCCGGTCACCGAACCGGCAAGCGAGAGTCGATAGAGGTTGAACTGGCGCGGAATCGGCGCCCAGAACGCGCGTTCGTTCTTGCGGCGAATGTTGCGCTGGAAGTTGATCCCCCAGGTCTGCGTGGCGCTCGAGGGATAGCGCAGCGTGCGGAACGGAATCGCGAACTCCGCCGACCAGCCGTAATCGCCAATGCGCGAGCGCACTTCCCATGCGCCATCCCAATTGATATTGAAGCCGGAACCCGAGCCGCCTGACTGCATCTGGCCGAAGCCGAGACCGCCGCCGCCCTGGCCTTCGTTGGTGACCTGTCCGTCGAACTCGATACCGGCCGGATTGGTGCCGAACACAAAGCCGTTCTGCCGATCGCGATAGGTGTCGACGATCATCTGGAAGCTGTCGGTGTCGTCCAGCGGCGCGTCGCGCCGCGCGTCCGACACGGTGATCGACCTTGGCTCGCGGTCGTACATCACGGCGCCGATATAGAGGGTGTCCTTGGTGAAGAGGACACGCACCTCGGTCCGCTCGGAGACCGGCTGCCCTTCATCCGGCTGTTCCTGCCAGAACGCGCTGATGGGAACGGCCTGGGCCCAGGCCGCATCGCCGATGACGTCGCCGTCCAGCGTTGGTGCTTCGGCGGTGCGCGAGGCCGTGGTCACGTGCGAGGCGGCCGCGGATGGCGGGGCCGACTGTGCGAAAGCGATGGATGCGAAGGCGAACGACGCGAACGCGGTGAACAGAACTGATCGGGCTGGTGACGTGTGGTTACAAACTGTCCAAAATCAACCAGAAAGCGTACTACAAACGCGTTACTAACGCGTCCGCGCGTCGGCTGATCGGCACCGATCGTCGGCGCGACGTCGCCGACTGTCGGCGCGCCGACACTTTAGAGCGGCGGTTCTCGTCATTTCCCAAGGAAATCGCGCGGTATGCCGATTGCTGACGCCGCGTGCATGTCCCAGCCTCGGATCGTTGCGCTGTTACTGGCCGCGGTGTGCCTCCTGAACGAGACTGGCATGCTCGCTGCGAACTCAGACCGTCCGCACCTCGATTCGCTGGCACGTGCGGCACGCGATGCCAACGCCTCCAGCCGCATCATCGTGCGCTACCGTCCCGGCGCCGGCCCTCGCATGAGAACGCTGATGGCATCAGGCCGGAAGCTGCGCAGCCTCGCCGCGGATCCGACGGTCGCCGGCATCTCCACGGACGTGGTGATCCGCGCCACCGGCGCCGGCCTTTCCCCGGCTTTCAGCTCTCTGCTCCCGTCCGCGGACGTCCAGCAGCTACGGCGCACCCTTGGCCTTGGCGCGCTTCCATTAGGGGGGCGCGGGGTCGGAATTGCGGTCGTCGACTCCGGAATTGCCCCGATGCCGGACCTCGCCGGCCGCATCACCGCGTTCTACGACTTCACCGCTGGCGGAATTCCGACATTCCCTTCAGACCAGTACGGACACGGCACACACGTCGCCGGACTGATCGCGGGTTCGGGTGCACTTTCGGCCGGCGCTTATCCGGGGATTGCACCGGAAGGGCGGTTGATTGGCCTCAAGGTGCTCGATGCCAATGGTGCGGGTTATACCAGCGACGTCATCGCCGCGATCGAGTTCGCGACTGACCATCGGGCGTCGCTCGGCATCGACGTCATCAACCTTTCCCTCGGCCATCCGGTCCTCGAATCAGCCGCGACCGATCCGCTCGTCCAGGCTGTTGAGCGCGCTGCCGCCGCGGGCATCGTGGTGGTCGCATCGGCGGGCAACTTCGGTGAATCCAGGGACACCTTCCGGGCCGGCTTCGGCGGCATTTCCTCGCCGGGCAACGCGCCCTCCGCGCTCACCGTCGGCGCGATTCGCACGAACGCCACCGTGCAGCGGGCGGATGATGTCGTGCCCTCGTTCAGCTCGCGCGGACCGACGTGGTTTGACGGCAACATCAAGCCCGATATCGTGGCTCCTGGCGTCAGCCTGATCGCGACCAGCCATCCAGGCTCGACGCTTGCGCTGCGCGCGAAGGCCACCACCGGCTACCTATCGCTCAGCGGCACCAGCATGGCGTCGGCGGTGGCCGCGGGCGTCGTCGCGTTGATGATCGAGGCCAATCGACTCGACCACGGCCACACCCGGCTCACCCCCAATACCGTGAAGATGCTGCTGCAGTATTCCGCCGTGGCGGTTGGCGCGCCGTCGAATACCGCCGAGTTGATCGAGGGCGCGGGCGGCATCAACGCGGCCGGAGCGATTGGCCTCGCGCGCGCGATCGATCCATCGACTCAAGTGGGCGGTCACTGGCTGGAGCACGGCATCACGCCGGCAACGCGCATCGCCGGCACACTGCTGCCGTGGACGCGCCGCGTGACCTGGGGCGACCGACTGGTGGTCGGCGAAGTGGTGAGCCGCAAGGAATCCGCGTGGTCCGCGCGCGGCCTGTGGGGCGCCGTCCTCGGCTGGTCTCCCGACACCTGGGTAACCAACAGCACCGTGCTCGCGAGCTTCGTCGAGTGGTCATCGCAGGTGGTCAAGCGCAACAAGCCGGTCATGGCCCTGGGCGACGATCACATCGTCTGGGGCAACGTCGACGAAGAGGATGCCGTGTGGGGCAGTTGTTCTGCCGCCGAAGGCGATCACATCGTCTGGGGCAACTGCGGCGAGCACATCGTCTGGGGCAACACCGTCACACAGGGGACGAGATGACCACCCTCGCGTTGGACCTGACTCAATCCGCCGCGTCGACCCTCGGCGGAGGCCGCCAGCAGCGGCAGGCCCGCCTGTTCGTCTGGGGTGTGATCGTTGCCGGCGCCGGCATCGGCGTGACGCAGTGGCCAACGACATTTCCGGAACCCGGCCTCGCCGTCCTCCTGCTTCTCGGCAGCATCCTGCTGGCGCTGGTAAAGCTGCAACTGCCGCTGACCAACGGACACGCGACCATCTCGATGGCCTACGCGGTCGACTTCGCGGCCTTGCTGCTGTGCGGCGCCGACGTGGCGATGTTCATCGCCGCCGTCGCCGTGATCGCGCAGTGCTCGTTCCGCAACGCCTTGCCGCAACCGCTGGTGCGCACGCTCTATAGCATCGCGGCGGTGATGATCTCGGTGCAGGCGGCAGGCGCAGTGTGGGCGTTCCTGAGCGGCGATCTCGGACCGCTCGGCATCACCACCACGGTCGTGCCGATGCTCGTCACCGCGACCGTCTACTTCCTGATCAACACCGCGATGATTGCGATGGCGATCAGCCTGACCGCGGGCTCGTCGCCGTCACGGACGTGGCAAACCGAGTTCCTCTGGAGCGCGCCCAGCTGCATCCTGTCCGCGTTTGCCGGCACCATTCTCGCGATTGTGATCCAGCACGGCACCTACACGATGCTGCTGCTGGCCTGCGCGCCGGTCTACGTATCGCTGCGTGCCTACCGGACCTCGATCGAGCGCATCGAGGCCGAGCGGCGCCACGCCAACTCGCTGGCGGCGATGGTCGTCACCACGCAGCAGGCCCTGGCCCGCGCCACCGCCTCGGAAGCGGCACTGAATGCCGAGAAGGAGCACGTCGCGGTCGAGCGCACGCGCCTCGCCATCACGCTGAAGGCCATCTCCGAGGCTGTCATCACCGTCGACGCCGCCGGTCGCGTGCTGCTGATGAACGAGAGCGCTGCCGCAATGGCGCAATGCTCCAGCGGCGCGGCGCTGGATCGGCCGGTCGGCGAACTGTTCGCCGCCATTGGTGTCGCGCCGGAAGCATACCTGAGCGCCATCGACCGCTTGCGCCAGACGTGCGAGGTGGTCCAAGCCAGATGGGTCACGGACGGGCCCGAGCGCGTGCTCGATGTGACCGCAACGCCGATGCACGACGCCGATCAGCGGCTGGCCGGTGTCGTGTGGGTGCTGCGCGACGTCACCGATGCCACGCAAATGGAGTTCGAGCGCTCGAAGGCCGGACGGCTTGAATCGCTCGGCGTGCTGGCCGGCGGCCTCGCGCACGACTTCAACAACATCCTGATGGGCGTAGTCGGGAACCTGTCGAT
>DATMJU010000227.1:0-5118 GCA_035553795.1 Vicinamibacterales bacterium | reverse complement strand
TCAACCTCTCCTCGCTGACGGAGGACGGCGCGCGATTCCACCAGGAGGCGATGAGCTTCTCCGTGGGGCATGACCTCGCGTTCGGCTTCGGCGGCTACGCGGAAGTCTACGGCTTCAGCAAGATGAGCGCCGCTGACGGCGCCGGCGTGACGTTCAATGGCGGCATCTCGCGCCTGATCGGACGTCATGTGCAGATCGACATCGAAGCCGGCCGCGGACTGACGTCGGCGGCTCCAGACTGGTTCGTCGGATTCGGGTTCGCCGTCATCAGCCCGCAGCCGCGACGCTAGGGGCAGGCAGTCATGCGAAAACTGATCGTCCTTAACCTCGTGGGCCTGGTCGTCGTGATCGGGCTCGCCGTCGTCCTTGTCAACAACGCCAACGATTCGAAGCGCGTGCTGGACGACATCAATACCTACACCAAGGTCCAGGCCGAGGCAGGCGAGATCCGCGTCAACATGATCGCCATGAGCGACGCGATGCGCGGCTACCTGCTCGACACCACGAACAAGTCCGAGGCCGACAAAAAGCAGGCGGCCGATGATGCGCTGGTGAAGGCGGTGGAGAACCTGCTGGCCGCCACCGACAACCCGCGGTTCTCCGAGCTGGCGACGCAGATCGGCGAGCTCGACGAGACGCAGCTCGATCGCATCGAGGACGCAATTCTCGCGACCGCCACCACGGATGCCGCCGCGGCCACCAGGTCGTACTTTGCCGACTACATGCCTGTGCGCGTGCGGCAGATGGCGATGGTCGACGAGCTGCAGGGACTCGCGCGCCATCAGTACGAGTCGGAGATCCAGGAAACCACCGCGGCGATGTCGCGGACGATCGCGAACGTCATCTGGATTGGCGGCGCGGTGATCCTCATCATGGCCGGCGCTTTCGGCTGGTCGGTGTGGACGACCTCGCGCATGACGCGCCAGGTCAACGACGAAACCGCGACGCTCGCTGAAACCGCGTCGGGCGTCCTGCAGGCCGCGGCCGAAGTGGCGCGTGCCTCGCAGACGCTGTCGCAAGGCGCGACCGAGCAGGCCGCGTCGCTCGAGGAAACTTCGGCGTCGATGGAAGAGATGGCGTCGATGACGCGCCGGAACGCCGAGCACTCGCAGGCGGCGGCGCAACTGATGATCGAGGTCGACACGCAGGTGGCGGAATCCAACCACGCCCTGCAGGAAATGGTGACCTCGATGGGATCGATCCAGGAGTCGGGCCACCAGGTCGCGAAGATCATCAAGACCATTGATGAAATCGCGTTCCAGACCAACATTCTCGCGTTGAACGCGGCCGTTGAAGCGGCGCGGGCGGGTGAGGCGGGGATGGGCTTCGCAGTGGTCGCTGACGAAGTGCGCAACCTCGCACAGCGTTCGGCCCAGGCGGCGCGTGACACGGCGGCGCTGATTGAGTCGTCGATCGGCAAGACCGAAGACGGCAGCCGCAAGGTCGACCAGGTCGGCCGCGCGATCACGGCAATCACCACCAGCATCACTACGGTGAAAACACTGGTCGACGAGGTGTCGTCAGCCAGCCGCCAGCAGACGCAGGGCATCGACCAGGTGTCGAGCGCCATCGCGCAGATGGAGAAGGTCACGCAGTCCACCGCGGCAACCGCGGAGGAAAGCGCGGCGTCGAGCGAGGAACTGAAGGCCCGCGCCGACAACGCGCGCGACGTGGTCGAGCGCCTCCAGGCGCTCATGGGCAGCCAGTCGTCGAAGCAGAAGCCGGCAGCGGCGCCTGTGGCGCCGCCCGTTCAGCACGCCACGCAGCGCAACCTCGCCGCATAAAAACAAAAGGCCCGGAAGCTTTCGCTTCCGGGCCCAACCGGTAACCGGTAACCTGGAACCAGTAACCTTCTAGTACATCCCGCCCATGCCGCCGCCGGGCATGCCGTGACCGCCGCCCGCCGCTTCCTTCTTCTCCTCGGGAATCTCGGAGACGAGGGCTTCGGTGGTCAGCAGCAGCGACGCGATCGACGAGGCGTTCTGCAGCGCATTGCGGACGACCTTGGCCGGGTCGATGACGCCGGCCTTGACCAGATCTTCGAACGTCTCGGTGGCGGCGTTGAAGCCTTCGTCACCCTTGCCGTCCTTGATCTGCGCCACGATGATCGAGCCTTCGAGGCCCGCGTTGGTGGCGATCCAGCGCGCCGGTTCCTCGATGGCGCGCTTGATGAGGGCGACACCGATCTTCTGGTCGCCTTCGAGCTTCAGCGCGTCAAGCGCCTTGCTCGCGCGGATCAGGGCCACGCCGCCGCCGGGGACGATGCCCTCTTCGACAGCCGCCTTGGTCGCGTGCATCGCGTCTTCGACGCGCGCCTTCTTTTCCTTCATCTCGGTTTCGGTGGCCGCACCGACCTTGATGACGGCGACGCCGCCGACGAGCTTCGCCAGGCGTTCCTGGAGCTTCTCGCGGTCGTAGTCGGAGGTGGTCTCTTCGACCTGGACGCGAATCTGCTTCACGCGGCCTTCGATCTTGCTGGACTGGCCAGCGCCTTCGACGATCGTCGTGTTGTCCTTGTCGATGGTGATCTTCTTGGCCTTGCCCAGGTCCTCGAGCTTGATGTTCTCGAGCTTGACGCCGAGGTCCTCGGTGATGGCGTTGCCGCCGGTGAGGATCGCGATGTCTTCGAGCATCGCCTTGCGGCGATCGTCGAAGCCGGGCGCCTTGACGGCCGCCACCTGCAGCGTGCCGCGCAGCTTGTTGACCACGAGGGTGGCCAGCGCTTCACCTTCGATGTCTTCCGCGATGATCAGCAGGGGACGGCCGAGGCGCGCGACCTGCTCGAGGACCGGCAGCAGGTCCTTCATCGAGCTGATCTTCTTCTCGTGGATCAGGATGACGGGGTTCTCGAGCACCACTTCCATGCGCTCCGGGTCCGTCACGAAGTAGGGCGACAGGTAGCCGCGGTCGAACTGCATGCCTTCGACCACGTCGAGCGTGGTTTCGAGCGTGCGGGCCTCTTCAACGGTGATGACGCCGTCCTTGCCGACCTTTTCCATCGCTTCCGCGATGATCTTGCCGATGGTCTCGTCGCTGTTGGCCGAGATGGTGCCGACCTGCGCGATCATGTTGCCCTTGACGGGCTTCGCCATCTTCTTGATTTCGGCGGTCATGGCCTCGACGGCCTTCTCGATGCCGCGCTTCAGTTCCATCGGGTTCGCGCCGGCCACCACGTTGCGCGCGCCTTCGCGATAGATCGCCTGCGCCAGCACCGTCGCCGTCGTCGTGCCGTCACCGGCCGTGTCCGACGTCTTGCTCGCGACTTCGCGGACCATCTGGGCGCCCATGTTCTCGAGCGGGTCCTTGAGGTCGATTTCCTTCGCCACCGTCACGCCGTCCTTGGTGATGGTGGGCGAGCCAAACTTCTTGTCGAGGACGACGTTGCGGCCCTTCGGGCCGAGGGTCACCTTGACCGCGTCCGCCAGCTGGTTCACGCCGCGGAGGATCGCCTGGCGCGACTGCTCGCCGTAAATAATCTGCTTAGCCATGTAATTGAATCTCCCGCGTTACTTCTTCTTGCCGCCCTCGATCACCGCGAGCACTTCGTCTTCGCGCATGATCAAGTAATCCTCGCCATCGACTCGCACTTCCTGTCCCGAGTACTTGCCGAACAGGATGGTGTCGCCGTCCTTCACATCGAGAGGAATCCGCTTGCCGTCCTTGTCAGCCTTACCCTGGCCGACGCCGACGACTTTGCCCTGCTGGGGCTTTTCCTTGGCGGAGTCGGGGATGATGATGCCGCCGACTTTCTGTTCTTCTTCCTCGATGCGCTGCACGAGGATGCGGTCGTGGAGCGGTCTTAAGGCCATATGTGGTGCTCTCCGTCGATCTGGGTTTGGTGGTGCGTTGAAAGCTAAATACGTTACGAGTGCTGGCAGTCGAAGGCTCTATGAGCTAGCAGTCGACATGCACGACTGCTAATCATACCGGGGGGTGAAAACCGCGTCAAGGCCCGGCGGCGCCGGGGGTCAGACCTTGATTTTGAGGGCCGAGATCTTGCGGGACAGCGTATTGCGATGCACGCCGAGCGCGTCGGCGGCCTTCGAGAGATTGCCGCCGCACTTGGCAATGACCTGCGACACGAAGCGTTTCTCGAATTCCTTCTGGGCGTCCTCGTAGTGCACTCCGCGCGAGACCATTTCGACGACGAGTTGATCGAGCAGCCTATGCACCCGGGATCTCCAGCTCGCGGCCGGTGAGGCGGCGATACGCGTCCATGTACTTGGCGCGGGTGTTCATGACGACATCATCGGGGAGGGACGGCACCGGGGGCTGCTTGTTCCACTTGATCGATTCCAGGTAATCGCGCACGTACTGCTTGTCGAAGCTCGGCTGCGGGCCGCCCGGGTTGTAGGTGTCCTTCGGCCAGTAGCGCGACGAGTCCGGCGTCATCATCTCGTCGATCAGCAACAACTCGCCGTCATCCGTCAGGCCGAATTCGAACTTGGTGTCGGCGAGGATGATGCCCTTGGACTCGGCATGCGCCACGCCGTGCGCGTACAGCTCGAGGGTCAGCTTCTTGAGGCGCGCCAGCAGATCGCCGCCCACCACCTTCGCCGCCGCCTCTTCGCTGATGTTCTCGTCGTGGCCGGTGTCGGCCTTGGTGGCCGGCGTGAAGATCGGCTCCGGCAACTGATCGGATTCGCGCAGGCCCTTCGGCAGCGGAATGCCGCAGACCTCGCCGGTCGCCTTGTAGTCCTTCCAGCCCGAGCCGGAAATGTAGCCGCGCGCGACGCACTCGACCGGGAGCGGCGTCGTGCGGCGCGCCAGCAACGAGCGGCCCTCGAGCTGCGACGCGTAGGCACGCGCCGCCTCGGGATACTCGTCCACGTTGGTCGAGATCAGATGGTTGGTGATGATGTGCCCGGTGCGCTTGAACCAGAACGCGGAGAGCTGGTTGAGGACCCGCCCCTTGTCCGGAATACCGGAGCCGAGGACGTAGTCGAACGCGGAGATGCGATCGGTGGCCACCAGGATGAGGTGATCGCCGGCCGAGTAGACGTCACGCACCTTGCCGCGACGCACGAGGGACAATCCGTCTAGTTTCGTATCTAAGAGAACTTGTGAAGGCACGGGCGCTCGCGTGAAGAAGGAACATCGTAAACGTGTGTCGGCGTG
>DATMJU010000226.1:0-5560 GCA_035553795.1 Vicinamibacterales bacterium | reverse complement strand
TCAAGGAACTGAGCGTCGAGTGCCGCTGCCGCAAGCCGATGCCCGGGATGATCGAGGACGCGGTTCGCGACCTTGGTGTGGATCCGAAACAGTCGTGGGTCGTCGGCGACAAGTGGCTCGACGTCAATCTCGGTCATGCCGTTGGCGCGCGGTCGATCCTGGTGCGCACCGGGTGGGGCGCCGAGCAGGAGCAGAAGCGCCCTGCGGGACAGCAGGTCGACGCGATCTGCGACAACCTGATTCACGCCGTCTCGGTAATCCTTCATAATGGCTGACGGCCGCAGATGGCACACAGGGCACAGATGACGGATGGCACGGACCATCTGCTGAAATTGATTGCGGCCTGCAAGGGCAAGCGCGTGGTCGTGTTCGGCGACCTGATCGCCGACGAGTTCGTGTACGGCCGCATCGCCCGGGTCTCGCGCGAGGCGCCGGTGCTGATCCTCGAGTACGACGCCACCGAGATCGTGCCTGGCGGCGCCGGTAACGCCGCAAATAACGTCGCAAGCCTCGGCGGCATCGTGCGGCTCGTGTCGCTCGCCGGCCGGGATGAAGCGGGGCGCCGCCTCTTCAAAGTGCTGCCGCGCGCCGTCGAGCGCGCTGGCATCAGCCGTCCGGGCGGCTATCGCACGCCGCTCAAAACGCGGATCCTCGCGGGCGGTATCCATTCAGCGAAGCAGCAGGTCGTGCGCATCGATCGCTACACCAGCGAGCCGGTGACCGACGCCCATCGTGCCCTGGCCGAACGCGCCGCCCGCCGTGCCATCCAGGGTGCCGACGCGGTGCTGATTTCGGATTACGGCTCTGGACTCGTGCAGCCGCGATTTGTCGCGGAGCTCGCCGCCGCATTGAAGTCGAAGAGGCGCCACGTGCCGATCCTGATCGATTCGCGGTACGCGTTGACGCGCTATCGCGGTCTCACGGCCTGCACGCCGAATGAATCAGAGGTGGAGCAGGTGCTCGGCGTGCGCATCGACGACAACAAGTCTGCGCTCGAACGCGCCGGTCGCGCGCTGTTGAAGCGCACACGTATGACCAGCGTGTTGATCACCCGTGGCAGCCGCGGCATGGCACTGTTCGAAGCCGGCAAGCCCACCGTCCATATCCCGATTTTCGGGTCCGATCAAATCGCGGATGTGACCGGCGCCGGCGATACCGTGATGGCGACGATGACGCTGGCGCTGGCTGGCGGCGCGAGCTTCGAAGACGCCGCGCGGCTGGCGAACTACGCCGGCGGCCTGGTGGTGATGAAGCGCGGCACCGCCACGGTGTCGGCCGCCGAGCTGCGCCGTGCCGTCAAAGGCAGGGGCTGACACTAACCTCGCCGCCGGAGGCGGGGAAAGGCAACTTATGCGCGGCAAAGTCCTCGGTCGAACTGAGCTCGTCGAGCGAGTCCGAGAGGATCGCGCTCACAAGAAGACGATCGTGTTCGCCAATGGCGCGTTCGATCTCCTGCACGTCGGTCACATCCGCTACCTCGAAGGCGCGAAGCAGGAAGGGGACACGCTGGTCGTCGCCATCAACAGCGACGCGTCGGTGCGCGCCTTGAAAGGGCCCCATCGTCCGGTGCTGCCCGAAGCCGATCGCGCAGAGCTCGTCGCCGCCCTACGCGCCGTTGACTACGTCGTCATCTTCAATGAGCCGACGGTGGCGCCGCTCCTGGAGCTGCTGAAGCCCGACGTGCACTGCAAGGGCACGGATTACACGGTGGACACCGTCCCAGAGCGCGAAACGGTGCGCGCCTATGGCGGCCGCATCGCGATCGTCGGCGATCCCAAGGATCACTCGACCAGCAACCTGTTGTCGCGACTCAAATGAAGATCCTGATCGTTCGGTTGAGCGCGCTTGGCGACATCGTGCACGCACTGCCGGTGCTGGCGGCGATCAAGCAGGCCATGCCGGCTGCCGAAGTCGACTGGATGGTGGAGGAGAACTACGCATCCATCCTGTCGATCACGCGCGGGCTTCGCCGCCGCATCATTGGACGGGCCCGAAACAGCTTCACGACGGACGAAGCGGTTTCGTTCGGCGGCGCCCTTGGCTACGTGCAGGCCGTGGCGCACCTGCGCGCGCAGGACTACGACTGCACGCTGGACCTGCAGGGACTGTTGAAGTCGGCGGGATGGGCACGGTCGTCCGGTGCCAGACGAATCATTGGCTTCGACAAGGCCAACCTCCGAGAAGCACAGGCCGCGACCTTCTACACAGAAACAGTGACACCGCCACCCGGCGTGCACGTCATTCACAAGAACCTGTCGCTGTTGACCGCGCTTGGCATCACGACAGATGCGATCACGATGCCGCTTCAGCCTGAGGCATCCGCGGAGACCCTGGCGGCGATTCAGGACGCCGGCGTGAAGAAGTACGCCGTGCTGAATCCTGGCGCGGCGTGGCCCAACAAGCGATGGCCTCCTGAACGATTCGGCGCGCTCGCCGCTTTGTTGCGCGAGCGAACCGGTTTGCGTTCGATGATTACCTGGGGGCCGTCAGAGCGTGAGCTCGCGGATTCGATTGTTGCCGCATCAGCGGGCGCCGCGATGCCCGCGCCTCCCACAACGGTCGGCGACCTGGCGGTGCTGCTGCGCGATGCGGCGTTGGTGGTGGCCGGGGATACGGGACCGCTGCACATCGCGGCCGCGATGGGCACGCCGTTGGTCGGGTTGTACGGGCCAACGTGGCCGGAGCGCAACGGTCCCTGGGATCCCAGGGACGAGGTGATCTCCCGTGCGGGAACCTGCGTGTGCCATCACAAGCGGCAATGCCTGCGCGGCGCTCCCTGCATCAACGAAATCACCCTGGATGAAGTGGCCGCGGCCGCCGAGCGCAGGCTTAAGGCGGAGACGACGTGATTCGGCTGCTCGCGCGCTGGCGCGTATTCCTGGGATTTGTGTTCGCGGCGATCGTGCTGTGGCTGGCGACGCCCACGCTGCAGTCGCTGGCGATTGGCGCGGTTATCGCCATCGCGGGTGAATCGATTCGGCTATGGGCTGCCGGACATCTCGAGAAGAGCAAAGAGGTCACGCAGTCAGGTCCGTATCGCTACACGCGCCACCCGCTGTATCTCGGGTCGTCACTGATCGGCATCGGCATGGCCGTCGTCGCCAACAACGTCGTCGTGGCGCTGCTCGTTGTCACCTACCTGGCGCTGACGCTCACGGCGGCGATGAAGAGCGAAGAGGCACACCTGCGCGAGAAGTTCGGCGACGCCTACGACGCATACGCGCAGAAGCGCGCTCCGCGCATCGAGCGAATCTTCAGCTGGCAGCGAGCGATCCACAATCGCGAGCACCACACGATTGCAGGATTGGTGACTGGACTGCTGATTCTCGCCTCGAAGATCTATTTCTAGACTCGCCGCCGCATTACGAAATCGCGGCTCCACCTTCGAAACAGAAATTCTGCCGCCTCCGTAGGAGGCGCGAAGCCTTGAAAACACGCCGTTTTCCGTCTGGCGTCGATCTTGCTCTGCGCCGCGCTGGGCTTCGCCTGCCCACACCAGACAATGCCGACATCAAAAACGTCCGTATCACGTCGACAGTTTTGCTCCGGAGCCTGCCGCCTTGTGTCCGGTGCAACGCTCGGAACCATGATCACCGGCTGCGGCGGCGGCGATTCGCCGACTTCGCCAAGCAGCCGCGGCGTCACGCTATCCGTCGCGGCCGGACGTTACACGGGATCCGGTGTCAACGTCGACGTCGCGGGGGCCCTGAATGACGTCGGCGGCGCAGTGCTCGTGGAATCCATCGCCGGCGTGTTCCTGCTTGCGCGCACGAGCGCCAGCACCTTCACCGCGATCGACGCGGTTTGCAGCCATCAGTCATGCACCGTGACTGACGCCGACGGCTCCGCCTACGTGTGTCCGTGTCACGGTTCCCGCTACGACCGCAACGGACGCGTGCTCAACGGTCCAGCAACGGCCGCGCTGCGCCAATTTCCGACGACGTTTGCCTCTGGCGTCGTGACGATCACGGTCTGACGGAATCGACATGTCGCAGATCGATCCCGAAATCCAGCATCTGATTCGTCGCGTCGGCTTTGGAGTCAGCGCTTCTGAAGTCGGCACGTTCTCGAGGATGTCACCGGGCGCCGCAGTCTCCTACTTTGTCGACTACGAGGGCCGGCCTGACGATGTTGACGCGCGCATTGGCAGACCCGATCACGCGCAGGTCAAGTCGCGTGAGCTGTTCTCGCCTGATACGGACATTGACGATGCGCGCCAGCGCTGGCTGTTTCGGATGATCCATACCCGGCGTCCGCTGCAGGAAAAGATGGCGCTGTTCTGGCACAACCATTTCGCGACCGCCTACAGCAAGCTCAATGCGGATTCGGGTTCGCTCCAGGCCGCGAAGATGATGGCCTACTCGCCCGGCACGCTTCGCGGACCAATGGGGCAGATCGAACTGTTCCGCGAGTACGCGGTCGGCAACTTCAGGGACCTGCTTATCAAGGTGGCGCAGGACGCCGCCATGCTCGTCTGGCTCGACGGCCAGTACAACACCGCAGCCAAGCCTCAAGAGAACTTCGGCCGCGAGGTCATGGAGTTGTTCACCATCGGCGTCGGCAACTACACCGAGCCCGACGTATATGCCGCCGCGCGCGTGTTCAGCGGATGGAACCTGAAGAAGTCAGAGCCGTATCGCAAGGACGATCCCAATTCGTTCCAGGCGTTCGCGTTCAACGTGGACGAGCACGACACCGGCCCGAAGGCGTTTTCATTTCCGATCTATTCGAACGGCAGCCGGACGATCGCGGAACGCGGTGGCGCCGGCGGCATGCAGGATGGCATCGACCTGCTGACCGCCCTCGCGACGCATCCCGCCACGGCGCGGCGACTGGCCCGGAAGCTCTGGAATTTCTTTGTCAGCGAGGTCTACGAGCCCGACACGCAGTTCGTCGACACCATGGCCGGCATCTACCTGCAGAACGGCACCGAGCTCCGGCCGGTGATCCGCGCCATTCTGTCGTCGACCTGGTTCCGCGATTCGGCGATTCGTTTCACGCGCTACTCCTGGCCGCCGGAGTTCGTGGCGCGCGCGGTGAAGGAAGTTGGATGGCAAGGTTTCTCGCTTGATGAAGCGAAGACGCCGCTGGCCAACATGGGCATGCCGCTGTTCGAGCCGCCCAATGTCGGCGGCTGGCCGGTCGGCGCGGGATGGTTCTCCACGGCGACGATGTTGGCGCGCAGCAACTTCGGCTCCGCGCTCGTGGCCGGACAGAAGGCGGAACTCGCCGCGTCGCTGGCGTCAGACGCGCAGACGGCATCGGGACTGATGACGGCGATGCTCGATCGCATTTCACCCGCGCCGCTCGATCCCAATCCTCGGCAGGCGCTCAGTTCCTACCTCCTCGCGGGCGGAGCCTGGTCCGGAACGCCTGAGCAGGTCGAAACGCGGGCGTCAGGCCTCGCGCGACTGCTGGTTGGCTCGGCCGAGTACCAACTGATCTAGCCAGGGGCAGACGATGAAGATTTCGAGACGGCTGTTTATTCGCGATGGTGTGGCGACGGTGGCGCTCGGGCTCAGCGCGCCGGCGTTCCTCACCGCCATCGCCCAAGCGCAAG
>DATMJU010000225.1:0-3635 GCA_035553795.1 Vicinamibacterales bacterium | reverse complement strand
GTCACCGGCCACGTGACGGCTCCCGCTCGCAGCCCACGCGCCCGCGCCGCCATCGGCAGCGTCGGCACCTTGATGCCGCGCGCGTACCAGAACCACGCGCCCTCCGACTTGTCTTCCGGGTCGAAGATGCGGTTGTCGTAAATGCCGTGCACGGAGGGCTCCACGCCGGTGATCAGCGTGGTGTGCGAGGGATAGGTCACGGTCGGCAATACGCCGACCACCCCATCCGCCCACACACCATCTTTGGCCAGCCGGCGCAGGTTCGGCGTCTGCGCGGCCAGCGCGGGATCCAGGTAGCTCGATGGCATCAGCCCGTCGATCGAGATCATGACCACGCGAGCCGCGTGGTCCTGGGCGGACGTCGGAATGACGACCAGTGAAGCCGCGCCGACGATGGCCAGTGCGATGAAGCGTTTCATGTCGTCCTCCTCAGAAAGCAAAGCGCGCGGCCAGTTGGAACTGGCGCGCCGTTTCGGCGCCGGTCGGCGTGTTGAAGTTGGCGTTGGCGGCCGCGTTGGGACCCCACGTGCGATTGACGTTGGTCGGGTTCAGCCGATTCGTGAGGTTGAAGCCCTCGGCGATCAACTCGAGCTTGCGGCCGCGGCCCAGGCCGATGCGGCGATCGAGGCGGACGTCGACGGTCACATATCCTGGCAGCTCGAACTGGTTGTAGCCCTGCCCGAGCGGACGGTCGTTGAAGATCGTGTCGCCGTTGTGGTCCTGCCCCGTCGTCGCGTTGAAGCGGAATCCGTCAGAGGCAATCAACCGCGATGACATCTGCCAGCCGTTGAGCAGCACACCCAGCGCGCCGTCAACCGCGACCCTCGGCTCATACACGAACGTGGCCGAGAAGCGGTTGCGCATGTCGAAGTCGGACGGACCGCGATCGGCCTCGATGTCCTGCGGATCCGAAGGCGACGTGAACACGCCAAAGCCCGTGAAATCGTTCACGTAGGCCGTGCCCTGCGCCTTCGACAGGTGGTAGGACAACTGGAAGGAGTTGCCGGCCGAGAACCGCTTCGTCAACACCGCGACCAGGCCGTCGTAGCGCTGCTCGCCGATCGACGACGAGACGAAGATGTTTCCGTAGCGCGGGTCCGGGCGGTTGTGCGTAGACCACAGCCGGCGGCCATCGGCCGACACGCCATTCGGCGACAGGTTTACGTTCAGCGCCACCGGCAGGTTGCTGGCCTTGTTGCCCTGGTAGGTCACCGACATCGCGAGGTCCCTGACCAGTTCCTGCTCGAGGGTTGTGAACCAGTTGACGACGCGGATGTCCTGGTAGTCCTCGGCCATCACGCGCACATCCGAGATCACGCTGACGCCGGTCGGCGGTGTGACGCGCGACCGTGAGAACGCCGGCGCACCGGTGCCGGTCGGCGTCACGTTGACGTTGATGACGTCGCGGCCGTTGCCGCGCAGGAAGGTGTTGTAGGTCTGCGCCACCACCACGTTGTAGTAGACGCCGGCGCCGCCGCGAATCACGGTGCGGCCGGAATTGGTGGGATCGAACGCAAAGCCGAGGCGCGGCGCGAAGTTGTTGGTGTCCTTCGCAAACGACGCGGTGAGCGGCAGATCCGGATTGGGATTCGCCTTCGGACGGCCGAAGTATTCGTAGCGCAGCCCGAGGTTCAGCTTCAGCCGGTCGCCGACACGGAAGTCGTCCTGGATGAAGTAGCCCTGGTTGAAGGTTGAGGCCTCGAAGTACTCGGCGCCAATCGATTGCGTGAAGCGAGAGTAGGAGTATGGGCGGCCGGTCGCCGGATCGATCGCCCGCTGCTCGGTCAACAGGAACTGGTTGAGAGGCGTCACGGCGTCGCGGACACCGCTCACCGCCGGAAGGCCGCCAAACACGAACGAGCCGTTGATGTTCGTGGTCCGTTCGCGGAACGACACCGGCAGCAGGTCGAAGCCCGCCTTCACCACATGCCGCCCCAGCGTCATCGTCAGGCTGTCGACGATGTGAATGCCCTTCTCCTGGGTCTTGCGGTTGCCGTTGGCGTTGCCATTGAAGCTGCCAACGCCGCTGATGTCGATATTCGGCGCGTCGGGATCGGCGGAGACGCCGTTGGAGATGGCGCGGGTCGCGTAGAGGAATCGCGCTTCGTTGATGAGCCTGGGGCTCATCACCGACACGAGCTGTGCGGTGTACGAGTAGGGGTTCTCGTCGAAGCGCGTCGAGACTTCGCGGGAGATCAGGCCGCCGTTGAGGGGCGATTCACGGTCGTAGTAGTAGTTGTAGCGGAACGAAAGGCGGTTCGCGGGGTTGACCTGCGTGTCATTGCGAGCCGTCACGGTATGCGCCCTGAAGGTCGTCGTATAGGCGCCGATGCTGGTCGATGGAATGCCCAGCGCCGCGGCGTTCGATGGCGTAATCGTCGAGACGACGGGCAGGTCCTGCGACCAGCGCTCGTAGCTGACGAAGTAGAACGAGCGATCGCGCACCACGGGACCGGCAGCCGTGCCGCCGTAGTTGTAACGCTGGAACTCAGGCTTCGGAGCGGTGGCGGCGAGCAGGAACGGCTTCGCGCTCAACCAATCCTGGCGCGTGAACAGATAGGCGGAGCCATGACGAGCGTTGCTGCCGGAGCGCGTGAACGCATTCTGCAGTCCACCCGCCACGCGGCCGAACTCGGCGGAAAAGTTCGTCACCGTCTGGAATTCCTGCACCGCTTCCTGGGAGATCACCAGGTTCCTCGCGCCACCCTGCAGGTTGTTCGAGACGCCATCCACATTCATCTGGCGCAGGCCAAGCGCGCCATAGACGGTGCTCGGCGTTCCCGTGCCCGATCCGCCGCTGGAGATGGGCGGTGCGTTCACGCCTGGCTGCAACACGAAGAAGTCGAGGATGCTGCGGCCAATGGTGGGGATGGCGCGGACGGTGCGCTCGTCGTAGAGGTTGCTCTGGACCGTGCGACCGACCTCCACGCTCGGCTGCGTCGCGGTCACTTCAACCGTTTCCGCGAACGACGAGCTCGGCATGGCGAACTCGACGGTCAGCGTCTGCCCCGCGCGCAGCACGATGCCGGTGCGGCTCATGGTGGCGAACGACGGCGCTTCGACAAACACGACGTACTCACCCGGCGGCAGTAGTGGCAGGCCGTACCGGCCGGCTTCGTCACTGACGACGGAGCGCTCGTAGCCGGTACCGGCATTGAACGCGCGGACGGTCGCGCCGGCCACCGGCGTGTTGCCGGCCTGCGCGCGGACGACGCCCTCGACAATACCGTCGAGGGCTTGCCCCTGCGCGAACGCTGCGGGGGCCATGGTCGCGGTGGCGATCACGGCATAGACCAGGGTGGAACAGATACGGTGGAACAACTGCATGGCACCTCCAAAGTGCGGACACGGAACGGGACTCCGCTATTTGGAGGGGTGGGCGTGACGACGGCCTGATCCTGGCGTGGCGACGGCGCGACGGGCGGCTGATTTTACGGAAGCGTTACCAGCGCACCTTCGGGGTTGGCCCCTCCCACCCGGCGCGTTACGATGAGTTCATGCGGCTGACCGGTCTTCTGCTCGCGCTTCTGCTCGTGACAGCGCAGGGCCCTTCGCTCGATGCGCAATCCAGCCGGATTGTCGCGATTGGCGACATTCACGGCAGCCTCGACGGCTTCACGGCGATCCTCAAGACG
>DATMJU010000224.1:0-18048 GCA_035553795.1 Vicinamibacterales bacterium | reverse complement strand
GCAGGCGCCACAGGCTGCGCCGGGTGCGCAAGGTGCACCTAGTGCGACGGGTGCACCTGGTGCACCCGTCGCGCCTCGCGCACCAGTACCCGACCAGCGCCTCTACTTCGCTGACTACAAAGACGTCGACGGTCTCAAGCTCCCCCACCGCATTCGACGCGCCACCGGATCGGAAACGACCGAGGAAACCACGTTCGATCGGTATCGCATCAACGCCAGGATCGATCCGCGGCGGTTTGATACGACGGGCAAGTAGCAAAGAACAGGTTACGGGTTACGGGTTACGGGTTACGGGTACCGGGGACGTCCCATGAAACAGCGTCTTGTCATTTTCCTTGCGGTGATTGGCATCGCGTCCAGCTCGTTCGCGCAGCAGGCACCTGCCGCGAACGGCACGCTGGTGGTCACCGTGGTTGATACGACCGGTGCCGTGCTGCCGGGTGCCACCGTCACCGTAACGGGCATCGACCCGGGCAACAAGGCCGCGGTCATTGCGCCGGCGGAAGCGACGAAGGAAGGCAACGCCACCATCGCCAGGCTCGCACCGGGACGTTACACGGTGAAGGCGGAGTTTGCCGGATTCGAAACGCGCACGCTGCCCGAGGTGCGCGTCCGGAACGGCAACAACAAGCAGGTGATGATGCTGCCGGTCGAGGGCCACAAGGAAACGGTTCTCGTCGGCCAGGACAAGCAGGCGGCCGCTGCCGATCCGAGGGGGCCGTCGTTCGGCTCCACGCTGACGCGCGAACAACTCGAGGCGTTGTCAGACGATCCCGAGGTCCTGCGTCAGCAGTTGCAGGAAATGGCGGGACCGGGTGCGGTGATCAAGGTAGACAGCTTCGAGGGCGGGGCGCTCCCGTCGAAGTCGCAGATTCGCTCGATCCGGATTTCGCGCGATCAGTTCGCGGCCGAATTCCACGCGGCCGGCGGCGTCAACGTCGAGATCATCACGCAGCCCGGAGCCGGCCCGTTCCGCATGGGCCTCAACTATCGAATGGTCGGCGACAGTTTTGGCGGCCGCAGCCCGTTCACCCCTCAGCGCGGACCGGAATCGGACCGGAACATCGGCGTCAATGGCGGCGGCACCATCATCAAGAACAAGACCGGCTTCAACTTCTTCGTCACTGACAACCGCCGTTCGCAGACGCCGAACATCAACATCGCCACCGGCAGCGGCCGGCAGCGCGCCGAAGCGCTCGCCACCAAGCAGCGCACCGAGGGCTTCAACGGTAACTTCAGCCTCGATCACGCACTGACCCTCGACCAGACGCTGCGCTTTTCCGTCAACGTCAACAAGAACGACATCATCAACCTCGGCATCGGCCAGTGGGATGAAGAAGATCGCTCGTACACCCGCGACAGCTTGAATGGGTCGGTCCGGCTGCAGCAGATCGGCCCGCTCGGCCGGCGCGGTTTCCTGCGCACGCGTTTTCAGTACTCGTGGTCCGACACCACGCAGACCTCGTCCGTCGAAGCGCCGACCATCCGCGTGCTCGACGCGTTTACGCGCGGTGGGGCACAGGTTGCCGGCGGCCAGCACAGCAAGACCGCGCTCTTCGGCTCGGATCTCGATTACGTCCGCGGCAATCACACCTGGCGCATCGGCACGCAGATAGACGCGTCACGCTGGCAGTCGGACGACAAGTCGAACTACCTGGGCACCTATACGTTCGAGAGCCTCGAGGCGTACGAGGCCGGGCGTCCGCGCAGCTACACGCGACGCATCGGCGATCCGAACCTCGAGTACAACTACCTCCAGGCCGCGCTTTATGCGCAGGACGACTACCGCATCCGGCGCAACCTCACATTGAGCGCCGGCCTGCGGTATGAGGCACAGTCGCACGTCGATGACTACAACAACCTGATGCCGCGCTTCGGCGTGACCTACGCCGTGGGTCCGCAGACCGGCCCAACGACGCTGCGCGTGAGCTGGGGCATCTTCCACGACTGGCTCGCGAACAACACCTACGAGCAGACCCTGCGGGTCGACGGCTTCCGGCAGCAGGAGATCGACATCGTCAATCCGTCCTACCCGGTGTTCTCCGACGCCACGCTCGCCGCGGCACCCGTGAGCCGCTACGTGCTGGGCGATGACGTCGTCCTGCCGCGCACGACGCGCGCCAGCGTCGGCATCGACAAGCGGTTCCGGCAGCTCCAGGCCAGCGCCACCTATTCGTATCAGCGCGGCGGCGCGGTCGCCCGAGGCGTCAACCTTAATGCGCCGATCAACGGCGTGCGGCCCGATGCGCGATTCGGAAACATCATCGAGGTCGTGTCCGACGCCTCATCGCGACAGCACCAGTTGCAGACCAACCTCAGCATCAATCAAGGCGCGTTGTTTCCCCAGGGACGCACGGCCCCGCGCATCAGCTTCAAGCGGACGACGCTGTTCGTGAATCACACGCTCGGGCGCGTGCGGAACAACACCGACGGCGCTTTCAACGTGGCGCCGACCGGCAACCTCGACCTGGAATGGGGTCCGGCGAACAACGACGTGCGCCAGCGCCTCAACGTGCAGTTCAACAACCAGATCATCAAGGGTCTCGGGATCGGCCTCGGCATGAACATCGGCAGTGCGTCGCCGTACACCATCCGCACCGGCCTCGACGACAACGGCGATTTCATCTTCAACGATCGCCCCCTCGGCGTCTCACGCAATACCGAGCGCGGTTCCGGGTCGTTCTCGATGAACCTCAACCTCAACTACAACTGGCAGTTCGGTCCGCCCGCCGGCGGTCCCCCGGGAATCGGCGTGTTCGTCAACGGCGGCCAGGCGGACGTCCGGACGTTCGACGCGCCGTCGCGCTACCGCATCGGCGTCTTCCTGTTCGCGAACAACCTGACCAACCATGCCAACTACGTCGGCTATAGCGGCGTGATGACGTCACCGTTCTTCCGGCAGGCTACGGCCGTGTCGCAGACCCGGCGCGTGGAAGCCGGACTGAACTTCGGGTTCTAACGAACGGTACAATCTGGGCATTCATGCTCAGGTTGCTCTCGTTCCTTCGGCCCTACCGGGTCCCGGTCGCGATCGTCTTCGCGCTGACGTTCGCGCAATCGCTGTCCGGCCTGTACCTCCCCCGCCTGATGGCCGACATCGTCGACCACGGCATCGTCCCGGGAGACACGCAGCAGATCCTCTACTACGGCGGCGTCATGCTGCTGATGGCGTTCGTCGGCATGATCACGGCGGTTGGCAGCGCTTACTACGCGTCCAGGGCGGCAACCGGTTTCGGCCGCGATGTCCGCGATCGCATCTTCGATCGCGTGGCGCACCTGTCGGTCCACCAGTTCGACCACTTCAGCACGGCGTCGCTGATCACCCGCACCACCAACGACACCACCCAGGTGCAGCAGGTGCTGATCATGATGCTGACCATGGTGATCATGGCGCCGATGATGGCGATCGGCGGCACGGTGCTGTCGCTGTCGCAGGACGTGGAGCTGGCGCGGGTGCTGATCACGGTGATTCCGCTGCTCGGCATCGTGTTCTTCCTGATCATGCGGAACGCCGTGCCGCTCTACCAGGTGATGCAGGTCAAGATCGACAAGCTGAACCTGGTGCTCGACGAGGGCCTGACCGGCGTGCGCGTCATTCGCGCGTTCGATCGCAGCGCTCACCAGAGCCGCCGGTTCGACATCGCCAATCTCGACCTCACCGATAACGCCATCGCCGTCAACCGCCTCGTATCGCTGCTGATGCCGGCCATGTTCCTGGTGATGAACCTGACCGGCGCCGCGATCATCTGGTTCGGCGCGGTGCGGGTGGATGCCGGGCAGATGAACGTCGGCGCGATGATGGCCACGCTGCAGTACTCGATTCAGATTCTGTTCGCGGTGTTCATGGTGACCGCGATGTTCGTCACGCTGCCCAGGGCCGAAGCCTCCGCCGAGCGCATCAACGCGGTGCTCGATGTCGTGCCCGACGTGAACGAATCGCCTTCGGCGCAGACCGCCGGCCCGGCAATCGGACGCGTCGAGTTCCAGGACGTGTCGTTTCAATATCCGGGAGCCGAAGAACCCGCCCTGTGTGATGTGTCCTTCACCGCCATGCCTGGCGAAGTCACGGCGATCATCGGCGGCACCGGCTCAGGCAAGTCCACGCTCGCCGGGCTGATCCCCCGCTTCTACGACGTCAACAAGGGCCGCGTGCTCATCGACGGGCTGGATGTCCGCGAGATGCGCCAGTCCGAGTTGCGGGCTCGCATCGGCTACGTGCCGCAGAAGGCGGTGTTGTTCAGCGGCACGATCGCCAGCAACATCCGCTTCGGTAACGAATCGGCCTCGGATGACGAAGTGACGCGGGCGGCGACGATCGCGCAGGCGGCGGAGTTCATCGATCAGAAGCCTGACGGCTATGCGGCTGCCGTGTCGCAAGGAGGCACGAACCTGTCAGGCGGCCAGAAGCAACGGCTGGCCATCGCGCGGGCGCTCGTTCGCACGGCGCCGATCTACGTGTTCGATGACAGCTTCTCCGCCCTGGACTTCGCCACCGACGCGCGGCTGCGTGCCGCCCTGCGGGCGGAGACCGCCAACGCCACCGTCTTCATCGTGTCCCAACGGATCGGCACCGTGATGAACGCCGACCGCATCGTGGTGCTGGACGACGGCCGTGTGGTCGGCATTGGCACGCACGCCGAACTGCTTCAGAGCTGCGAGGTGTATCGCGAGATCGCCGAATCACAGGCCTCCATCGGGGAGGTCGCATGAGTTCCGAGCGCGCTTCGCTGAAGCATCAGTCAGGGCCGCCGCCCAGCATCTTCGGACGCCCACCCATGGGCGGCGTCGGGATGCCGGTGCAGAAGGCCAGGGATTTCAAGGGCACGCTGCGACGTCTCACCGGCTATCTGCAGCCGCACAAAGCCGGCCTGGTGGTAGTGATCGGCGCGGGCGTGATCGCGACGATCTTCAGCGTCATCGGCCCGAAGCTGCTGGGCAACGCGACCACGAAGGTGTTCGAAGGATACCTGGGCCGCGCCTTTGGGGGTTCCAGCGGCATCGACTTCGCTTACGTCGCCAACATCCTTGGATGGCTGGTGGCGATGTACGTGATGAGCGCCGCCTTCCTCTACCTGCAGCAGTACTTGATGTCGGGCATCGCGCAGAAGACGGTCTATGCGCTGCGCAAGGACGTGGAGGCCAAGTTCAGCCGGCTGCCGCTCAAGTTCTTCGACTCGCGCACGCACGGCGAGATCCTGAGCCGGGCGGTGAACGATCTCGACAACATCAGCAGCACGCTCCAGCAGAACCTGACGCAGCTCATCAGCTCCGTGTTGATGGTGGCCGGCATCATGATCATGATGCTCACCATCAGCTGGCTGATGACGCTGGTGGTGCTCCTCACGCTGCCCCTCACCGTGACGATCGTCGCGGCCATCGCCAAGCGCTCCCAGAGTTACTTCGCCAGGCAGCAGAAGGCGATGGGCGAGATGAACGGCCACGTTGCCGAGATGTATTCGGGACACACGATCGTGACCGCCTTCGGCCACGAAGGCAGAAGCGTCGACAAATTCAAGGCCCTGAACACCACCTACTATGAAGGGGCATGGCGCGCGCAGTTTGCGACCGGCATCATGTTCCCGTTGATGATGTTCATCGGCAACCTGTCGTACGTGGCGGTGGCCGTGCTCGGCGGCATCCTGGTGATCCGCCGCTCGATCGCCATCGGCGACGTGCAGGCCTTCATCCAGTACAGCCGCCAGTTCTCGATGCCCATCACGCAACTGAGCAGCATGGCCAGCACCATCCAGCTGACGATCGCCTCGGCGGAGCGCGTGTTCGAATTGCTTGACGAGGCGGAGGAGCCGGCCGACGCCGCAGCCCCGAAGGTCGTTGCCTCCCCGAAGGGGCATGTCGGCATCGACCGCATGTCGTTCAGCTACAAGGCGGACGCACCGTTGATCGAGGACATGTCGATCGACGTGGCACCGGGCCAGATGGTGGCGATTGTCGGCCAGACCGGCGCGGGCAAGACCACGCTGGTCAACCTGCTGATGCGCTTTTACGACATCAACAGCGGCGCGATCCGCATCGACGGCGTGGACATCCGCGACATGACGCGCGGCGATCTGCGGCGCATCTTCGGCATGGTGCTGCAGGACACGTGGCTGTTCTCCGGCACGATTCGCGACAACATCGCCTACGGGAAGGACGGCGCCACGGAGGACGACATCGTCCGAGCCGCGAAGGCGGCGCAGGCCGACCACTTCATCCGCACGCTGCCGGAGAACTATTCGACCGTCATCAACGAGGAAGCCACGAACCTGTCGCAGGGCCAGAAGCAGCTGCTGACGATCGCCCGCGCGTTCCTCGCCGACCCGGCGATCCTCATCCTCGACGAGGCCACGAGCAGCGTCGACACCCGCACGGAGGTCCTGATTCAGCGCGCGATGGCGCACTTGATGCGCGACCGGACCACGTTCGTGATCGCGCATCGCCTGTCGACGATTCGCAATGCCGACATGATCCTGATGATGGAACACGGCCGCATCGTCGAACAGGGACGCCACGAGGATCTGCTCGCCGCGAACGGGCGCTACGCGGCGCTCTATCGCAGCCAGTTCACCGAACCTATTTCGGCCTAGGCAACCGCGGGATCTGGACGGGGCCAACCTTCTTCCAGATCCGCTTCGACACGGCATCGGCTTCGCGAATCACCGCCGCTTCATCCATCGTCAACACCTTGTTGCTGCGCATGACGAATTCGCCGTCCACCATCAGCGACTCGATGTCTGAGGCATGTCCGCCATGGAGCACCGCCGAGACGATGCGGCCGGCGGGCACCAGGTACGGCTTGAGCGTATCGACCACGAACAGGTCCGCCTTCTTCCCTACCTCCAGCGACCCCAGCGTCTTCTGCTGATTGACGGCGCGGGCGCCGCCTTCCGTGGCATCCGCGAGAATGTCCTCGGGCTGCGGCCGCACGCCAGGGAATGCATCATTGCGGCGAATACGCTCGGTCAGCAGCGCAATGCGCATCACCTCGAACACATCGTTGGTGTTGTTGTCTGTCCCCAACGCGATTGGGCAGCCTGCTTCGCGCAGTGCGGGAATCGGCGGAATGACGCCGCGATTGGCGGCCATGCCGGCCTGGTGCGAGATGATCGTGCCGGTCTTACCCAGTAGCGCGATCTCCGCGTCGTCCACGTACCGCGCGTGCGCCGCGAACAGCCGCGGGCCGAGGAAGCCGTGGCGATCGAGGTACGCGGCCGGTCGCAGCTTGTGGAACTTCTCCATGAACTGGTATTCGGCGATGCTCTGATTCAAGTGAATCGTGTAGCCGAGATTGTGCTTGTCCGCGAAGGCTCGCACATCGCGCAGCAGCTCTGGAGACGATGTCTCGGTGAGCGCGGCGGAGGGGAACACGCTGATCCGCCCCTGGTTCTTGCCGTGCCAGGCCGTGAACAGGTCGTTGATTCGCTGCATGCCCTCTTCGCGCAGCTTCTGCGAAAAGCGCGGCGTCTCGCCTTTCGCAAGGCCTTCGGGCGACAGCGGACCGGGCACGTTTTCACTGTCGCGAATGGCCTCGGCGAACACCCATCGCAAACCGGTCTTTGACAGCGCGCCCGCGTAGCGGCCAATGCCGCCGGCCATCTCGACGAACGTCGTCGTGCCGGTGCGGATGGCTTCGAGCGCGCCGATGGTCACCATCAGTTGCGCCTCGTCGCCTTGCAGCAGGCTGCCGGGATTCACGGCGAGCTTTGCGGAATTCGGGAACCCGAAATCTTCGTTGAAGCCGCGCTGCAGCGTCGCCGTCAGGTGCGCATGGCAGTTGACCAGTCCGGGAAACAGCGCCTTGCCACGGCCGTCGTAGAGGTCCGCGTTTGGATACTGCTTGAGGACCTGGTCGGTGGGGCCGATCGCCGCGATCGTGCTGCCAACCACCGCAAGGGCAACGTCGTCCTGCACGAGATCCGGGTTGACCACGGTGGTGTGGGTGAACACGATCGGACGCTGAGCGGCCTGCGCCTGCACCAGCGACGAATCGAGAAGCATCGATGCGGCGACGGCGCCGGCGCCGCCAAGGAGTTCACGCCTGGAGATATCTGCTGCCATGCGGCAGATTATGGACCAAGCCGAAGCGGCAGGTGCACGCCGGCTGGCTCACGATACCGGGCCCCAGATCCGCGTGCGCGTATCGGCGAGCGTGACCAGCAACGACGGCAGGCTCTCGGCGTCTTCGAGACGCTCCTCGAGGTGCATCTCGATCGCCGATCGCTTGATATCAGTCAGCCGTTGATCGAGCGCGGTCCGTTCGGCCGGCGTGCAGGACGCGGTGGCCTCGGCCTCCACGGCGATGACCTCCAGCAGAAAGTCGCTGACCGACTTGAACTCGGCCATCCGCTTCTGCTTCCAGCGTTTCAGGCCGCCGACCACCGTCACATATGCGGCAATGACAATGCCCCACACCTCGACGAGCCGTCCCCAGTTGGTGAAAGCGCCGTCCACGTCGATCGGCTTGAGCGAATCGACGTATTGATCGGTACCGGGATGCCGTGAGAACTGGAATGCCTCGTCGAGCAGCGCCACTTTCAAGGTGGGGCGCACCAGGTCGGCAATCTCCGGGCTCAAGATCAAGTCGATCAATTTGTGCACGGTGTGATTGTCGAGATTGTTGCCGCCCACCTTCACCAGGCGGGACGCGATGGTGCGCGTGTCCTCGGGCGGCACCGGCGGCAGCACGCTGTAGCTGTAGGCGGGGATGACGAACTCCTCGACGAACGCCCGATCGACCTCCAACTCCGTCAGGTCGGGGTCCGCGCTCGACGCATCCTGCCGGAATTTTTCGAGGTTGAAGGACGAGCCAAATGGCAGCTGCACCAGCCGGTAGTCGTGGTTGACGATGAAGTGACGGATGGTCTGGGACGGCAGGCCGCCGATCTGGAAGATGGCGTCCGGAAGGGCGTCGCGATCCTTGAGCGCCACCAGTTCGGGCTGCTGCATGTGCACCGGCGTGTAGTGGCGCGTGCCGGCGGCGTCGATCAGCCCGATGAACTGCATCAATTCGCTGGCCACCAGGTTCGTGGCCGAGAGCTGACCATCGAGCGCGATGGTCTTGCCGCGAAGCTGCCCGAAGTCCTGCGACACCGCTTCATAAAGCGGGGCCTTGATCAGCAACTGGAGCGGTTCCATGTAGAGCGGCATGATCTCGAGGATCCTGTCCGCCCTCGGCCCCTCAATGGCCCCCGTGATCAGCCCGAGGTCGGTTTCGCCGCTCTCGATCTTGTCGATCGTCTCGACGGTGCCCTCAGTGACGACGAGGCGGATGTCCAGGTTCCGAGATTTGCCGTGCCGCGCCAACTGCTCGAGAAAGTGCCGTCTCACCGGACCGCCGGAACCGTAGCCGATGCGCAGCACCTTGGGTTGCGCATCCTGCGCGCGCTGGTAGTAGAAAATGCCGACGCCAATCGCCAGCAGGACGAAGACACCGAACCCCATCGAGTAGAGCATCTTCTTTTCCAGCCACCGCATCGCCTTCGTGGCGGAATCCGGCGCCTGCATGGAGGCACTCATGCCATCTCCTCGTCTGTCTGAAACACCATAAAGTCGATCGGCTCGACAATCGCTGTTGGTGGGTCGTAATCAACGGGAGCGGTCATGAAGTCGAGCCTCGTCGCCGTACTCGGCCACGGCTCGAGCAGTTGCTAACGGGCAGGGTAAGTTTACGCGTATTGTCGAGTTTCGAGTAGATATTGCCTCGCGGGCCGCAGGACTCGCCCCCCCGCTCGCGATGCGCAGGACTCACTCGACGCCATTCACGACGAGCCTGCGAGTCGTGATGCCGCCGAGGACTGGCGGACGCAGCAATTCGCGCAGCGAATTGCGCGTCCGGCAGGACTCGAACCTGCGACCCCCGGCTTAGAAGGCCGGTGCTCTATCCAGCTGAGCTACGGACGCGTGACGACAAGTTTACCCCGTCCTTCCGGGCGAGGCGCCAATCACCGCCGGCGGCTTGCGATATTCAGTGGGTTATTCTCTTGACCGAGTACAGCTCGAAGAGATGGCCACTCTCCGCATCGCGCTTGCAAACCTGGAATATCCCACGAGCCCAGACGACTCAATCCGGCGCGCGGTGGAGGCCATTCGCCGTGGCAGCGACGCCGGCGCGGAGATCATCGCGTTCCCAGAGTGCTACGTCCCGGGCTATCGTGCACCCACTCGCAGCGTCCCCCCGCCGGATGCCGCGTTCCTCGAGCGCGCGTGGGCAGAGATCGCGCAGGCCGCGGGTGCGTCGAAGATCGCTGTCGTACTCGGCACCGAGCGGCTGACGGATCGCGGCTTGCTCATCACGGCGCTGGTCATCCATCGCGACGGCACGATCGCCGGATTCCAGGACAAGACGCAGGTCGATCCGTCCGAAGAAGGCATCTACGTGATCGCGGATGGCGATCGCAAGGTGTTCGAATCAAGCGGCGTGAAGTTTGGCGTGGCTATCTGCCATGAAGGCTGGCGCTATCCGGAGACGGTGCGCTCCCCGGTCAAACGCGGCGCGCAGCTCGTGTTCCATCCCCACTTCCACTGGGCCGACGGTGACAGCTTCCGTCCGACGACCTTCGCCGATCCACGAAACTCGTTTCACGAGAAGGCCGCACTCTGCCGCGCGGCTGAGAATACGTGCTTCTTCGCGACCATCAACTACGCCACAGAAGGCGCGCCGACGACGTCCGCCGTGGTCAGGCCCGACGGGACGCTGCTTGCGCATCAGCCCTACGGACAGGCGGGATTGCTGATCGCGGACATCGAGCTGGACGAGGCAACGCGCCTCCTGGCGGCTCGGTGCAAGGACTACTGAAGCGGGCGAACCTGAAGGTCGCCCCTACAGGATCACCGCCGGCCCGCCTTCTTCAAGGCCATCTTTCGCGACACCGCCAGCAAATCTCGCAAGGCGGCTTCATCAACCTCCGACAGCCGCACCAATACGACGGGGTGGTGCTCGTAGTAGTCAGTGACGTAATACGTCTCGGGCGCTTCCTCGATGAACAGCTCGCGGTCCGCAATCTCACAACGCACGACCAGCGAGTCGGCTTCCGCGGATTCGTCGGTCGCCATGCCGGCCATGAAGCTGCCGCCCGCCTTCAACACCGGGGAGCCGTCGTATTTCACTTCCGCCTTGACGTCAGGCATCGACAATCCGATCTCGCGCACCAGGTCGAACGGACGATCGGCAACCGGGCGCCTCATGACTCGCCCCCCGGGGTCTCAACACCCTCGCGCAACTGATACCAGCCTGGCGCGAGCATGGTGGCAAACCCTTCCTTGACCAGCGCGCGGTTGCCGAGGCCGGCCTCGGCTCGTGACAAGCCGGTGACCCGGGCCAGCTCACCCGGAATGGTGAGACCGGCATTGCTCAAGAAGCACCGCGCGATTTCCTTCACCGCGAGGTCTCGCTTGATCCGTTTGCTGAGCTGATCGGGGAAGCGCGAGACTGCCAGCGTCCAGATGTAGGTGAACTTCGGCTCGTAGTAGACACCTTCAGGCACGACGAGCATGGCGGCCTGGAGCTCGTCGAGCGCAGCGGTGAACGCCTTGCGATCCTTGACGCCCGAGTCGGTCTTCAGATCGGACGTGGCCATCTCCCATTCCTTGCGAAGCACTTTCAGGATCTTCTGCGCGTTGCGGCTCAGCGTGGACTTCTCTTCGCTTCGCTTCAGGCCCCAGATCGCGTTGAAGTACGGCACCATGCGCGGCGCGATGAACGTCGCCTTCCCGCGCGCCAGCTTGCCGTAGTAGATCTGGCCGCGGCGCACGATCTCGTCCTTGAGGAGCCATGCCGCCGACGCCTCCTCGTCCTTTTGCACGTTCCTCGGCATGACCGCGTCGCGCCGGCCGCACACGGCGATGTAGAGCGACGGCCCCGCGCGGCGGGAATCGGTCAGGCACGACGCAAAGCCAACCTGCTGGATGAAGCGCTCCGCTTCGAGCGCCGTCGAGACCTGGCGCGCGCCTTCGCGGCACCAGCGCGTGTCGCGAAACTCTTCGATCTCTGAGGGAATTTCAGGCCGGGTGGGCATCGATTCCTTCATCGTATCGCGTCGGAATCGCGGCTGCCCGCTGCTGCACCGCAGCCCCGTAAAGGCATTGACCAATACCTGGGCCAGTGCTACCTTCCGGGCGCTACAGCGTCCCTTTGCGATCTATCGGCCCCTTCTGGAGGAATCGATGCGCAAGTCCCTTCTTGTTGGTTTGTTCGCGGCGGCCACCGTGATGTTCCTGCCACTGGCCGCGTGGGCCCAAGGCAGTATCGCCGGCTCGATTAAGGATCCCAGCGGCGCCGTGCTGCCCGGCGTCACGATCGAAGCGTCAAGTCCGGCGCTGATCGAAAAGACCCGCACCGCCGTCTCGGATAGCTCCGGCAATTACCGCATCACCGACCTCCCCCCTGGCACCTACACCGTCTCATTCACGCTCACCGGCTTCAAGACCGTGCGGCGCGAAGGCGTGCTGATCCAGGGCACGTTCACGGCGCCGGTCAGCGCCGAAATGCAGGTCGGTTCGCTTGAAGAGACCATCACGGTCTCCGGCACGCCAACCGTCGACGTCAGCAACAACACCGCGCAGTTGGTGCTCGATCGAGACATCCTCGATTCCATCCCGACGCCAATGCGCAACACTCCCGCGCGCGCGCTGTTGCTACCCGGCACGACGGTGACGCCGTTCGTGCTGGGCCAATACAGCATGAGCGTGCACGGCTCGAACACGTCGGACATGGTCATCGCCATCGACGGCATGCGCGTCAACAACCTGTGCGGCAGCGGCCAGTTCAGCGGCTTCTACATGAACGACGCCGCGATCGAGGAAGTGACGTTCACCACCGGCGCCGAATCCGCCGAGATGCAGAACGGCGGCCTGCGCATCAACAGCACGCCGAAAGACGGCGGCAACACCTTCAGCGGCACTTTCTTCGCCTACGGCGCGGGCAGCGGCCTGCAGGCCGACAACCGCACGGACGCGATGAAGAGCGGCCCGGCCGCGATTCCGCAGCCGGGCATCGCCTACACGTGGCAGGTGAACCCGTCGTTCGGCGGACCGATCAAGCGCGACAAGCTGTGGTTCTACTTCACCTACAAGTACGAGGACAACAAGACCTACGTGCCGAGCTCGGCGTTCGCCGACGGCTCGCGCGCGTTCCGCAAGGCGCAGGGCAACTACAGCGCGGTGACGCGCCTCACCTGGCAGGCGACGCGGCGCGACAAGATCCGCTTCTACCTCGATCGCCAGTTCAACGGCGAGGACTACAACGGTTTCAACACGCTGCCCACGACCACGCCTGAAGCCTCCACCGACGCGTTCGGACTCGGCTGGGTGCCGCAGCTCAAGTGGACGCAGACCACCACCAACAAGCTGCTGCTCGAAGCCGGCATCAGTTACTACACCCAGGGTTACGAACAGAGCTGCCGCAAGAGTGTCGGTCCGCGCGACCTGCCCAGGCTCGAACAGTCAACCGGACGCCTGTCGGTCGCGTGCGGCAACACCATTCCGCCGTACGTGAGCGACACCAACTCCTACAGCGGCAGCGCCACGGCCAATTACGTGACCGGTTCGCACGCCTTCAAGACCGGCGTCACCTTCCAGTGGGGCACCAACTCGCGCACGTTCTCATCGAACGCGCAGATCAACACGCTGGTCTTCAACCAGGGCCTGCTGGGCGCGCCGCAAAGCGCCACCAACCCGGTGCCCTGCGTCGTCGCGCCCTGCCCGATCGGCGTCGCGGTCAGCAACGGCCCGACGACGCTCGAGCAGAAGGTGAAGAGGGACATCGGCATCTTCCTGCAGGACACGTGGACGATTAACCGGTTCACGCTGAACATCGGCGGCCGCTACGACTGGTTCGAGGCGATCGTGCCGGCGCAGTCATCACCGGCCGGCAACTGGATCCAGGCGCGCAACTTCGCCGAGATCCCCAACGTGCCGAAGTGGGATGACTGGTCGATTCGCCTCGCCGGCGCCTATGACGTGTTCGGCAACGGCAAGACCGCGCTCAAGGCCAACGCCAGCAAGTACATCGCCGCCGCGGCCGCGGGCTTTGCGCAAACGTTCAACCCGATGAACTACAGCACCCAGACGCGCGCGTGGGTCGACTTCGACAGCAACAAGTCGATCCTCGACGCCAACGGCAACATCCAGTTCAACGAGGTGATCGGCGGCACGTCGAACTTCGGGCAGATTACCAGCCGCCCCGATCCGGAGCTGGAGCGCGGCTACAACTGGGAATACAGCGCCTCGGTGCAGCACCAGTTGATGGAGCGCGTCTCGGTGACGGCCGGCTACTATCGCCGCAACTTCTACAACCTCGACGTGACCGACAACCTGAACCTCGCGGTCACCGACTGGAGCCCGTTCAACATCGCCACGCCGACGGATCCGCGGCTGCCGCTGTCGGGCCAGCAGATCACGATGCACTCGCTCAACACCAACAAGGTGGGGGTCGCCACCGACAACCTGCGCACCTATTCGGCCGACAACAGCACCATCTACAACGGCTTCGAGCTGAGCGCCAACATGCGCCGCGAGAAGCTGCTGCTGTTCGGCGGCATCACCACGGATCGCCGCGCGTCGATCACCTGTGACGAGCGCGACAACCCGAACAGCGCGCGGTTCTGCGACTCCACGCCGCCGTTCCGTACCACCTACAAGGCGTCGGCGGCGTACTCGCTGCCGTGGGAGTTCCAACTGAGCGGCACGTTCATCGCCAGCCCTGGCCCAAGCGTCGCCGCGAACTACACGGTCACCGCCGCCATCGCCGGCCGCCCCATCGTCGGCACCACCGCGGGCGGCACGACCATCGCGGTCAACCTGGCCGAGCCGAACACGGTGTTCCTCGACTACAAGAAGCAGCTCGACCTGCGCCTGGCGCGCACCTTCCGCTTCGGCAGCCGCCGCATCCAGGGCTTCGCTGACGTGTTCAACGTCCTCAATGCCGGGACGGTGCTGCGCGTCAACGAGACGTACTCGGCGACCGCCACCAACGCGTGGATGACGCCGACGGCGATCATGGACGGCCGCTACGTGCGCTTCGGCCTCCAGATGTCTTTCTAGAGAAAACGGGTACGATGGGCGGCGATGCTGCCGCCCATCGAGCCCATGCTCGCCAAGCTCGCCGACGAAATCCCCACCACTGACGGCCTGATGTTCGAACCCAAGTGGGACGGGTTTCGCGCGATCGTGTTTCGCTCTGACACCGATGTCTACATCCAGAGCCGCGATCTGAAGCCGCTCGATCGCTACTTCCCTGAACTTCACAACGCGCTGCTCGAACGCCTGCCACCCGGCTGCGTCGTCGATGGCGAGATCGTCATCGCCACTCCGAACGGTCTCGATTTCGATGCGCTGCAACTGCGGCTGCATCCGGCGGCATCGCGCGTTGCCAAGCTGGCGGCGGCCATGCCCTCCTCGTTTGTCGGCTTCGACCTGCTCGCGGTCGATGGGGCGTCGATCATGGAGCAGCCACAATCAGAACGGCGAGCGGCGCTGGAGCGGCTGTTCGCCGGCGTGCGGCCGCCAGTGCACCTGACGCCGATGACGCGCGATCGAAACGTTGCGGCGGAGTGGCTGAAGCACTTCGAAGGCGCGGGCCTTGACGGCGTGATCGCCAAGCCCGGGACGGGCGCCTATCAGCCGGGCAAGCGCGCGATGCTCAAGATCAAGCACGCGCGCACCGCCGACTGCGTGGTCTGCGGCTTTCGCTGGCACAAGAAGGAGCCGGGCATCATCGGCTCATTGATCCTCGGGCTGTTCGATGACCAGGGCCGCCTGCACCACGTCGGCGTCACCTCGTCGTTCACGATGGCGAAGCGCAAGCAGCTCGTCGACGAATTGGAGCCGCTCCGCGCGAACGCGATGGTGAACCATCCGTGGCGTGAATGGTCCTCCTTCGCCAAGGCTACGGAGGACGGGGTCGAGGCGGGAATCGGACAGCGCATGCCTGGTGGACAGAGCCGATGGAGTGCCGGGAAGGATCTGTCGTGGGAACCGCTGCGGATCGAGCGGGTGTGTGAGGTGAAGTACGACCACATGCAGGGCGATCGCTTCCGTCACGCCGCCACGTTCCTCCGCTGGCGCGACGACAAACCGCCGAAGGACTGCACCTACGCGCAGCTCGAAGTCACTCCGCCTTACGAGCTCGCGTCCGTTTTCGGTGCATCTCCCGGTACGCCTCGATCTGCTCCGGAGTAGCGTCGGCCCAGGGATTGGGCATCGGTGGCAACTCCGGCGCCACGGGCCGCAGCGCCTCGGGCACGTGCTGCAGGTTGACGCGAATCCGCCACCACGCCGAGGACCGCCCGCGCATCGAGTCGGTCAGGATGTCAGCCGGCTGCAGATGCTCCACTACGCGCGGATGGGCCTGCTTCCACGCGTCGGCGGACGCCAGCGCCTCGTCCTTCTTCGCCGACTGCGCGATCACGATCAGCGGGTGTTTCGAGACACGTCGCCCGGTGGGCCTGGTGCCGGTAACCGGTAACCCGGAACCCGAAGCCTTCTTTTTGCGCGATGGCTGGACGCGCGTCGGTTCACCCGGCTGCTTCGCATACTGCGGCGGCCATGGCGCATCGCCCTGCCCTTCCGTTTCCTGCCGGGCCGACAAGTCGAGCAGCTTCTCCAACGAGCACGGATGCCGATCGATCTCCGCGTGACGATCGCCATTCTGCTTGAACCATTCCGGCATCGTCTTCAACGTGAAGTCCGCGGGGTTGCACTGATCGATCTCTTCCCACGTCAGCGGCGCCGAGACACGCGCATCTGGCCGCGGCCGCACCGAGTAGGCTGAGCACACGGTCTTGTCCTTCGCGTTCTGGTTGAAGTCGATGAACACGCCATGCCGTTCTTCCTTCCACCATTTGCTGGTGGCAATCGACGGTGCGCGGCGTTCGACTTCGCGCGCCAGCGCCAGGGCCGCGCGCCGCACCTGCGTAAACGACCACTGCTGGTGAATGCGGACGTTGATGTGAATACCGCGCGATCCAGAGGTCTTCGGCCATCCGACGAGCCCCAGGTCGTCGAGCGTTGCGCGCACAACGCGCGCGACTTCCTGCAGTTGCGGCCACTCGATTCCCGGAACCGGATCGAGATCGACACGCAGCTCGTCGGGATGATCGAGTTCCTCGGCGCGGACCGGATGGGGATGCAGTTCGAGACACGCCAGGTTCGCCATCCATGCGAGCGCCGCCGCATCGCGCGGCACGACTTCCTCGGCCGTTCGTCCTGAGGGAAACTTCAGCGCGACCACCTCGATCCAATCCGGCCGTGATTCAGGAGCGCGCTTCTGGTAGAAGAATTCCTGGCCGATGCCGTTGGGATAACGCACCAGCACGTTCGGCCGGCCGCCGGCGCCGCGCAATGCGCCGTCGGCGACCGCCAGGTAGTAGTTCACGAGATCGAGCTTCGTGTACCCGGCCTCCGGGAACAGCACCTTGTTCGGATTCGAGACTGCGACTTCCTTGCCGTTGACCTGCAGCAGCGCTTTCTCAGGCTTGGCCATGGCAATCAATCAGCGGCAGGGCGTCTCTGTTTGGCGCCATGCGGGCCGGCACGAAGGTACTGCGCGGGCCACGTGATGTCCTGACCGAGTTCACGCGCGGCGCGCATCGGGAAATACGGATCGCGCAGCAACTCCCGGGCGATCAGCACCGCGTCGGCCTGGCCGGTGTCGAGAATCTGTTCCGCTTGCTCCGGGGTCGTGATCAGGCCGACCGCGCCGGTGAGGATGCCGGCATCACGGCGAATGCGTTCAGCAAACGGCGCCTGGTAGCCGGGACCGATCGGGATCTTCGCGGTCGCGACGTTGCCGCCGGACGAACAGTCCATGAAGTCCACGCCGAGCGGTTTCAACTGGCGAGCCAGCTCCACCGACTGCTCGATGTCCCACCCGCCCTCGGTCCAGTCCGTCGCGGAAATACGCGTGAACAGCGGCAGTGACTCGGGCCACACGCGCCGGATCGCCGTGGTCACTTCCCGCAGGAAGCGCGTGCGGTTCTCGAACGAGCCACCATAGTTGTCCGTTCTCGTGTTGCTCAGCGGCGACAGCGCCGTTGCCGCTCCACGGCCGATACG
>DATMJU010000223.1:0-3224 GCA_035553795.1 Vicinamibacterales bacterium | reverse complement strand
GAGACAGCCTCCCCGCTGCTGCGCCTCCGGCTGCCCTGGGTCCGCGTGCTGGCCGGCATCCAGGCGTTGATCGGCTTCGCGGCCGTGGTGTCGTTCAACCTGCTGACGAAGACGCAGGCGGCTTCAGATGCCGCGACGCCGCTGTTCGAACGCATCGGCGTAAACCCCTATCTCGCGCCGCTCGCCGCCTCGAGCCTGATCGCGATGTTGCCGACGACGATCCTGCTTGGCGTGGCGTTCCCAATCGGCCTCACGTTGTGGATTGGCGGCGCCAGCGCGGAAGATACCAGCCGGCGCACCGGCGCGTTCTATTCGCTGAACGTCCTTGGGGCGATCCTGGGCTCGGTGCTCGCCGGCTTCGTGCTGCTGCCGTGGCTCGGCACCAATACCAGCCTGATGCTGGTCTCGTCGCTCGCCACCCTCTCGGCGGTGCTGCTGGCGCTTTCCGATCGACGAAACAATCCCGGCGTGTCGATGGCGATGGCCGCAACAGCGGCGCTGTTGCTGGTCGGCGGCGCCGCGATAGCCGTTGACCCGTTTGATGTCGCCTTTGAACGCTTCCACCGCAACGAGACGCTGCTGTGGCGGGAAGAGGGCGCGCAGACCACGGTGGCCGTGCACGACCGGCGCGGCAATCCGCCGATGCGGGTGATGTATCTGGACGGCAATCACCAGGCCAACGATTCACCGGGAACCGCCTTCGTTCACCATCGCATCGGCGCACTGCCGGTGATGCTGCATCCAAATCCGAAGTCCGCACTGGTCGTCGGTCTGGGCGGCGGCGCCACGCCAGGCGCCGTGGCGCGCATGGGCATCCAGACGGACGTCATCGAGCTGTCGCGTGCCGTCGTGGCCGGCTCCGAGTTCTTCAAGCACATCAACTTTGATCTGCTGGCGCGCCCCAACGTGACGCTGCACGTCGACGACGGGAGGAATTTCATGATGATGTCGCGCAAGAAGTACGACGTCATCACCGCGGACATCATGTTGCCGCGTCACGCCGGCGCGGGCTCGCTGTACTCGAAGGAGTACTACGAGCTGGTGCGCAGCCGCCTCGCCCCCGGCGGGCTCGCCATGCAGTGGAATGGCGGCGACACCGCCACCGAATACAAGCTGCTGATGCGCACCTTCATGTCGGTGTTTCCGTACACGACGCTGTGGGGAGACGGCAGCCTGATGCTCGGCAGCATGGAGCCGTTCACGCTGAGCCAGACGGCGTACGAAGCGCGGCGCACCGGCTTCGAGCAGTTCCCCTGGGACGTCGCGACGCTGCGCCGCATCTTCCTGGCGGGACCCGATGAGATGCGGGAGTTTGCCGGCGAGGGACCCGTCCTGACGGACGACAAGCCGATGATCGAGTACTTCCTGTCGCTGCCGCTGAACGACGGGCCGGGCGGTTACAAGGGGCGCCGCATCGACATCGACCGCATCCTGGTGCCGTAGGCTACGGCGCCGTCATCACCAGCGCCTCGCACGGGCTGTCATCGCCACTGCTGTAGGTGTGCGGCTGGGAGGGATCGAAATAGATCGAATCCTTCGCTTCCAGTTCGTGCGTCTCTCCCGCAATCTGCATCACCAGCGTGCCCTTCAGCACGTAGACGAACTCGCCGCCGTCGTGCTGGTGAGCCTTCGGCTTGCTGAGCTGGTTGAACTTCACCCAATAGGCGTTCATGCGCCGTTCCGTCGCGGCGAAATCCAGGCACTCGAACTCCCACTGCACGTCGCGGCCACCAAGGCGCTCCGGGAATCGGGTGCGATCACGGTGGCGCACGATGCCCAGCGCGCGCTGCGGGGCGCCGGCCGCGAAGAAGTGATCCAGCCCGACGCCGAAGACGAGCGCGATGCGCAGCAGCGTGGGCAACGTCGGGAAGAGCTGGCCGCGCTCGAGCTTCGAGAGCATCGCGGCGGAGAGCCCGGTGTGGCGCGCCAGCTCGACGAGCCGCATCTTCTTTCTCAGCCGTAGCGCCCGCAATTTCGCGCCGATGCCGTAGGTCCGCAGTCCACGCGCGAGGGTCGGTGAAGTCATTTAACTGTCAGTTAAACATGTTGTCTCTTCGTGAACAACGCGAAAACGACTTGCGGGCCGAGCGCAACCGCCCTTCCGGCCGCGCCGTCACAGTACCAGTGACCGGCGCTCCGCCACGCTGGCGGCCGACCGGGCCACAAGGAGATGGTAATGAAGTCATATGTGTTTCAGTTGCTGGCGGGAATCGCGATCGCGGGTGTGATCGGCACGTCGGTGCACGCGCAGGGCAAGGACATCGTCGACACGGCCGTCGGAGCGGGGCAGTTCAAGACGCTGGCCGCGGCGCTGAAGGCTGCGGGCCTGGTCGAGACGCTGAAGGGCGCCGGCCCGTTCACGGTGTTCGCGCCGACCGACGAGGCGTTCGCGAAGCTGCCGAAGGGCACGGTCGAAGATCTGCTCAAGCCGGAGAACAAGGCCAAGCTGACCGCCATCCTCACCTATCACGTGGTGCCGGGCCGCGTGATGGCCGCCGACGTGGTCAAGGTCAAGGAAGCCAAGACCGTCCAGGGCGGCTCGATCAAGGTCAACGCGACGGGCGGCAAGGTGATGGTTGACGCCGCCAACGTGGTCAAGACCGACATTGGCGCTTCGAACGGCGTGATTCACGTCGTCGACAGCGTGCTGATGCCGCGCTAACGCAACGCGGTTCCTCCATGACAGGGTGAGACACGCGGGCGCTCACCCTGTCATACAATTCCGTGGATATGCCCGTCGCCGCGCCTGACCTCGAGAAGGCTCGTACCACGCTCGATGCGTGGGTCCGAGAACTGATGCAATGGCACTTCAGCCCTGAAACCGGCTGCCCGTTCTGGCTCCAATGGGCCGAGAAGGCCGGCTGGGACCCAAGGAAAGAGATCAAGACCTACCAGGATCTCGACAAGTTCGGACTCTTCCAGGACGAATGGTTGCGCGGCGGTCCGGTGAGACGCTGGGTGCCAAAGGCGTACAAGGACAAACCGATCTACACGTTCGAGACCGGCGGCAGCACCGGCGTCCCGAAGTCACGGATCAACGTCAACGACTTCCGGATCGATTACGAGAACTTCAGCGACACGCTGCCCGACGAATACTTTCCGAAGGGGGCCGACTGGCTGCACGTGGGGCCGAGCGGTCCGCGTCGCCTGCGCCTCGCCATCGAACATCTCGCGCAGCATCGCGGCGGCATGTGCTTCATGGTGGACCTCGATCCGCGCTGGGT
>DATMJU010000222.1:0-5033 GCA_035553795.1 Vicinamibacterales bacterium | reverse complement strand
CGGCCATCTCGGTGACCCGCGCCTTGGCGGTCGCCGGATCGGCGTCAGCGAGCTCGACCTCGAAGAACTTGCCCTGCCGCACGTCCTTCACGTCCTGGTAGCCAAGCGTCACGAGCGCCTCGGCAACCACGTGGCCCTGCGGATCGAACACCGACGGTTTCAGCGTGACGTAAACGCGAGCTTTCATGCTGTAAAGACCCTCTTGAACACCGCATCGACGTTGCGGAGCTGTTCCTTCAAATCAAACGCTTTTTCGATCTCGGCCGCGGGCAACACCTTGAGGATGTCCGCGTCGGCGAGCAGCAGGCCCTTGAAGTCCTTCTGCTCGTGGAACGAGCGCATTGCGTTGCGCTGCACCCACTCGTAGGCCTGCTCGCGCGTCACGCCGTGGCGCGCCAGTTCCAGCAACACCTGCCCGGAGAACACCACGCCGCGCGACCGATTCAGGTTCTCGAGCATGCGATCCGGGTAAACGACCATGCCCGAGACGATGCGCGTGAACCGGCGCAGCATGTGATCGAGGGCAATGAAGCTGTCGGGCAGGATGACGCGCTCGACCGACGAGTGCGAGATGTCGCGCTCGTGCCACAGCGCGATGTTTTCCATGGCGGCCATCGCGTTGCTACGGATCAGGCGCGCCAGTCCGACGATCTGCTCGCAGCCGATCGGATTGCGCTTGTGCGGCATCGCCGACGAGCCCTTCTGACCCTTGGCGAACGGCTCTTCGACTTCACCGATCTCGGTCTTCTGCAGGCCGCGAATCTCGAGCGCGAACTTTTCGAGCGAGGCGGCGGTGATCGCCAGCGCCGTCATCAGCTCCGCGTGGCGATCGCGCTGGATGACCTGCGACGAAATCGGCGCCGGTTCGAGGCCGAGCAGCTTGCAGACCGCGGCTTCGATCGCCGGGTCGAGGTGCGCGAAGGTCCCGACCGCGCCCGAGATCTTGCCGACGCGCACGGCTTCGCGCGCGCGGCGGACGCGCTCGATGTCGCGCATCCACTCGGCGTACCACAGCGTCAACTTCAGGCCGAACGTCATCACCTCGGCGTGGACGCCGTGGGTGCGGCCGATCATCGGCGTGAACTTGTGCTCTTCGGCGCGCGCCTTGATCGCCGCGCCGAGCGCGGTCATGTTCGCCAGGATCAGGTCGCAGGCTTCGACCATCTGCAGCGCCTGCGCGGTATCGACGACGTCGGAGGACGTCAGGCCGAAGTGCAGCCAGCGCGCGGAGGGCCCGACGATCTCGGCCACCGACGTCGTGAAGGCAATCACGTCATGCTGCGTCGTCTTTTCGATTTCGTCGATGCGCGCGATGTCGAACGCACCCTTCTCTCGCAGCTCGCGGGCGGCGTCAGCGGGGACGATGCCGGCCGCGGCCATGGCGTCGGTTGCGGCCAGTTCGACCTGGAGCCATGTTTCGTAGCGGCGTTGCTCGCTCCAGATGCGACCCATTTCAGGGTGGGTGTAGCGATTGATCATTGTCGGGAGCCGGGGACCGGGGGCCGGGAGCCGGCATCGAGCCTATAGCGCAAGTTGCTCCTTAGTGACTTGCAAGCCGTTGACGTTGCCAAGCACCGTCACGGCCAGTGATCCGTTGGTAAAGAACCGATCCGCCAGCTTGAGGACATCGTCTTCGGTGACGCGTTCGATCGCGGCCAGCATGTCGTCGAGGCTGAACGTGTGTTCGCGGTACATCTCCTGCCGCGCCAGGTGGGACATGCGGCTCGAGGTGCTCTCGAGCCCAAGCATCAGCGAACCCTTGAGGTGATCTTTCGCGCGGCGCAACTCCACGGGCGCGAGGCCGCCGGCCTTCATCTGCCGAATCTCGGCGACCACGACGTCGATCAACTCCGCGACCGCGTCGTTGGCGCATCCGGCGTAGATGCTGAGCGCGCCGGCATCCTGGTACGCGGAGAGCCCGGAGAACACCGAGTATGCGAGCCCGCGCTTCTCGCGGACGTTCTGGAACAGCCGCGAGCTCATCGACCCGCCAAGCGTGGTGTTCAGCGCGTAGCCGGCATAGCGATCGGGGTGGTGCTGGGGTAGCGCTTCGGTGCCGAACACGATGTGGCTTTGTTCGAGTTCTTTGCGGCGGACCTGGATGACCGGGGCCACGACCGGCGCCGACGAATCCGCGGGAGGACCGCTGTGCGGCGCGTTGACGAGCGCTTTTTCGAGCAGCTCCTGCACGCGTCCGTGTTCGAGATTGCCGACCGCGACGACCACGAAATTCGACGCGACGTAGGTTTCCGCGAAGTACTGGGTCAGCGTGGTCTTGTTGAGGGCGCTGACGCTGGCCGGCGTACCGAGAATCGGCCTGCCGAGCGGATGATTCAGCCAGAAACCTTCGGCGAAGAGCTCGTGGACGAGATCGTCCGGCGTGTCCTCGACCATCTTGATTTCTTCGAGGATGACCTTCTTCTCGCGCTCGATGTCCTCGTCGGCCATCAGCGGATTGCAGATCAGGTCGGCGAGGATGTCGACCGCCAACGGCAGGTGCTCGTCGAGCACCTTCAGGTAATAGCCGGCGTATTCCTTCGACGTGAAGGCGTCGATCTGCCCGCCGATCGAATCCACCTGCTGCGCGATTTCCTCGGCGTTCCGCGTCGGCGTGCCCTTGAAGAGCATGTGCTCCACAAAGTGCGCGATGCCGGGGTGCGCGTCGGGTTCGTGGCGCGATCCGCGCGTGAGCCAGATGCCAACAGCGACGGAGCGCACGTGTGGCATCCGCTCGGTGGCGAGGCGGACACCGTTGGCTAGCACGGTTCGGCGGATATTCGGTTCAGTCACGTGGGAAACCTGCCGTGCTTAAGTGATTACGGCAGAGGGAATTAACCTCAAGATCATATCACTGTGAGCCGTTTTTGGGGGCCTTTGCACATAACAAGGCATGACACCCACAACTCACGTTCGCCAGCACAACAGCGTGCTCGCAGCCGCGGAAAAGCGAACCCTTATCTGGATCGCACAGCGGTTGCCGCGCTGGATCAACTCGGACCACCTGTCGGCGCTGGGCCTGCTGGCCATGGCCGGGGCAGGGTCCTCCTTCGTCATCGCCCAGTCGGATCCTGTTGCAGGCGCGTCACTTGTGGTGCTGTGCTTGCTGCTCAACTGGTTTGGTGACAGCCTCGATGGGACGGTGGCCCGCGTGCGTGACCAGCAGCGGCCACGCTACGGCTACTACGTCGACCATGTGATCGATCTCGCCGGCACCGCCATGCTGTTCACCGGCCTCGCAGTGTCGGGCTTCATGTCGCCGCTCATTGCCACGCTCGTGGTGGCGGCGTTCTTCCTGGTCTCGGCGGAGGCCTACCTCGCCACCCACGCCAGGGGGATCTTCAAGATGTCGTTCATCGGTGTCGGACCAACTGAGCTGCGAATCGTGCTGGCTGCCGGCGCCCTTGCGCTGATCAAGGTGCCCACCATTGACCCGTTCGGCCTCGGCTCGGTCCTGCTGTGGGACCTGGGCGGCGTGATTGGCGCCATCGGCCTGCTGGCCACCTTTGTGATCACGACCGCCGGCAACGTGCGCGCCTTGTATGTCGAGGAGACCCGCCGATGAGCCACAGATTGATCCACCGATTAGGGATCCACCGATTAGGGGTCCACCGATTACTAGTCCACCGATTCAGTGGGGCACGGCTCGGACGGTTCGTGATTGCCGGCGCCGGTGGGTTCGTCGTCCAGATTCTGGCGGTGGCGTTGCTGCTGCATCTCGAGCTGCACTACCTCGTGGCCACGGTAATGGCGGTGGAGGCGGCCATCATCGTGAACTTCTTCGTCCACGAGCATTGGACCTTCCGGGATCGGGGGGGCGCCGCGGCCGCAACGATGTTGGAGCGGCTGATTCGGTACCACGTGCTGGTCTCGCTGACGTCCGTCCTCGGCAGCATCCTCTTGTCTGCCTACTTCGTGGAAGCGACCGGCTTGCATCCGGTTGCGGCCAACGTGGCGAGCATCGTGGTGCTGTCGGCGATCAACTTCATCGGCGCGGATCGGCTGGTGTTCCGGGCCGGAATGGTGGTCGCCGCGACCCTCGGTGTCGCGGGCGGCGCGTACGCCGGCGGCGACGTCATCTTGCAGCCGAAGACAGCGCGCGAGTTCGCCAGGTATGCGGCGACGGTCGAGGCGAGACGCGCGCAGGAACTGGCGTCCAACGCGCCGTTCCTCGACATCGAGCGCAAAGCCCCGGCCGACCTCGCCCACGCCATCGCGGCGCTCAAGCGGGGCGAGGTTGTCGTGTCCAAGGCAGCCGTGCGGGACGGTTCTTCGAGCGAGTTCGCGCTCGATGGCGGCCTGATCAATCACTGGCGCGGCACGGTGTTCGTGCCGAAGGTAAAGCTCGATCACCTGCTCAAGGTGCTGCAGGATCCGCAAAGCAACCAACACAAGCAGGAGGACGTGGTCAGCTCGCGCGTGGTGCCGCGAGGGCCAGATACGCAGAAGCTGTATCTCCGGATCAAGCGGACCAAGCTCGTCACGGTGGTTTACGACACGGAATACGACGTGGAGTACAAGCGACTGGCGGCCGATCGCGCGCTGAGTAACAGCGTGTCAACGAAGATCGTCGAGATCGAAAACGCGGGGACGTCCCGGGAGCGCGCGCTGCCTGAGGGCAACGACAACGGTTACATGTGGCGGCTGAACTCGTATTGGCGCTACAAGCAATACGAGGATGGCGTGCTGGTCGAGGTCGAATCCCTGTCGCTCAGCCGCGACCTGCCGGCGATCATCGGCCCGCTGATCAGGCCCATTGTCACGAGCACGGCGAGCGAGTCCATCACGCGCACCCTCGCCGCCGTTCGCGGCCGGTTCCGGGCCCGCGCGGATAGCTGATAGCATCGTCGGGTGAAGACCGACCTGGCCGGACTCGAGCTTTCGGAACTCGAGGCTTTCGTCGAATCGCTCGGCCACAAGAAGTTCCACGCGCGGCAGGTCTACCAGTGGATCTGGAAGCGCGGCGTCACCGATTTCGCGTCGATGACGAACCTCAGCCAGGAACTGAGGGCCGCGCTCGACGAGAAGGCCACGGT
>DATMJU010000221.1:0-3945 GCA_035553795.1 Vicinamibacterales bacterium | reverse complement strand
CGCACGGCGAGCTCGCGCGCGCGAGCCAGCGTCCGCACCATGACCAGGTTCGAGACGTTAGCGGTGGCAATCGCCATCAGCAAGCCGATCGACAACATGAACAGCGCGATCACGACCCAGAAGCCGTCGCCGCCGACGAGGTCGTTGACGGGAACCAGGCGAACGGTCCAACCGCCATTGCTGGCGGGATACTCATTGGCCAGGGCCGCGCCGATCGTCGCCATCTCCGCTGCGGCCTGCTCGAAGCTGACGCCGTCCTTGAGCCGCGCAAGAAATCGGAGGTTGCGCTGGTCGCGCTGTGAGTTCGCCGCGATGCGCAGCGGCAGCCACACCTCGACTTCGCCGATGTTGCCGAACTCGATGTCGGGCGTGGCGACGCCGACGACGGTGTAGTACTCGCGCCCGATCTGCATCGTGCTGCCGATGGCGTCAGCGCGCCCGCCAAGTTCGCGCTGCCAGTAGTGGTGCGCCAGGACGGCAACCGGTGCGGCGCCCTCAGCGTCATCGCCGGGCGCGAACACACGCCCGGCAAATGGGCGCTGCCCCATGGCCGCGAAGAAGTTGGCGGTGGTGTAGCCCGCGCCGAGCGTTCGCGACTGCCCGTTGCGAATCAGCGCGGCGCTGCCGTACCTGAACGCGGCCGGCTGCTCGATGGTGATGGCGCGTGACTGGTAGTCGAGGAAGTCCGCGCCGGAGATGCGGTACACACCGGTCATCGATCCCTGCGCGTCGTTGACCGAGACCGACACGACCTTACTCGTGTCATCCACCGGAAGGCCGCGCAGGATCGCGAGGTCGGCGAACGCAAACCCGATCGTCGCCGCGGCGATCGCAAACGCCAGCGTCAGGACGATCAACCCGGTGGTGCCTGGCGCGCGCATGAACGAGCGGAACGCCGTCTTCAGATCGCTGGAAAGCTCGAACCACATGGGGCTGGACCTCGGATATGTCAGTTGTTGCTGGGGGGATTCGTGCGTGAGGTAGCGAAGCGACAGCAGGAGTGTCTGCTTCCAATACCAGGCTCTCGATGGCTTCGCGAGAAAATCCTCGTGCAGGTCACCAAGGATGCTCTCGCCGCGCTTGCCGAGTGGCAGCACTCGTTTCAGGATGCGATCGGCGAGTCGTGGCGGCTTCATGATTCGGCCAGCACGTCTTCGAGGCCATTCCACAACTCGAGCAGCGCCTTGCGTGATGCGCGCAGTGCCTTCACGCCTTCAGGCGTGACCGAGAATCGGCGTTGCGGCAAACCGTCGCGGCCCGCATCGCCGCCTTCAGCGGTCCACCGCACCAGTTGCTTCGTTTCGAGGCGATCGAGCGTGGTGTAGAACGCACCGCGTGATGGCTCGTGGCCCGATGCGCGCGTGACTTCTTTCCTGATCTGGATTGGATACGCCGTCGCATCGCATCGCAGGATGGCGAGCAAGACTCGTTGTTCAAACTCGCCGAGAAAATTCCTTCCGCCCATCGCACTTGGTAGACGAGTCTACAAAGTGAACGGTTCCCGTCCGTGACCGCTGCCGGACGCTTTTTCCATCGATCCCAGCGTTCGTTTCTTCGTACCAGGTCTCGTCCCGGTATTTGGTCGTTTCGTCCCCGTTTCTTGCTGTATTCAGGCCTGATTTCGTCACATTCGCCGTCACTTTCGCCGTGGATGAAGTGACAAAATATTGGCCGTCTGGGTTCTATCCCTCGATTGTTGGGCTGACCAGCTCCCACAAGCTGGCCAGCGTTTTCAGACCCTGCCGGGAGGTCCGCCTCCGCGCTTCGCGCTTCGGCGTGAGCGCGACGAAGCTCGCTAGATGGTCTGGCGAGCGTAGTCGGCCACCCCGGTTGTTGGAGGAGCAATAAATGACTTTTAGTAAGGCGACACTGCGAAAGACGGTGATCGCGTCCGTGATGATGCTCGTGTTCGGCGTGTCGAGCGCCGTCGCGCAGCAGCAGACCGGCGAGATCTTTGGAAGAGCGGCTGACACATCGGGCGCGGTTCTGCCCGGTGCGACCGTGACGGTTGCCGGTCCCGCGCTGATTACCCCGCGCGTGGCGGTGACGTCGGAAACGGGCACGTATCGTATCCCCGAACTGCCAATCGGCACGTACTCGGTGACCTTTGAGCTCGCCGGCTTCCGCACCACGGCGATCCAGGACATTCGCGTGACCATCGGCTTCCGTGCCCAGGTCAACGCGGCCCTCGAGCTGTCGACCGTGCAGGAAACCGTGACGGTCAGCGGCGCCAGCCCGCTCGTTGACACGCGCGAGACCGGCACCAAGGCGGCGTTCGACCTCGAGACGCTGCAGAACATCCCGTCGGCTCGTGACCCGTGGGTCATGCTGGAGCGCACTCCCGGCATCTTCATGGATCGCGCCAACGTCGGCGGCAACCAGTCAGGCCAGCAGTCCGGCTACATCTCGCGCGGTTCGTCGACCGGCAATAACAAGTGGTCGATCGACGGCGTCGATGTCACCGACATGTCGGCGACCGGCTCGTCGCCGATCTACTACGACTTCGACATGCTCGAAGAGATGCAGGTCACCACGGGCGGCGCGGACGTCACGCAGCAGACCGGCGGCGTCGGCATCAACCTCGTGACCAAGAGCGGCACGGATCGCTTCAAGGGCAACACCCGCTTCCTGATCACCGACCAGAAGTTCCAGGATGACAACATCACCGACGAACTGCGCGCGCAGGGCGCCGGCGCCGGCGCACCGATCCAGAACATCAAGGACTACGGCTTCGACATCGGCGGCCCGCTGGTGAAGGGCAAGCTGTGGTACTGGGGTTCGTACGGCACGCAGGACGTCAAGGTCGGCGTCGTCGGCTTCTACCTGAACAACCCGACGTGCCGTCCGAATGGCGTCGCGATCAACCCGCGCACGACCGACACGCAGACGCTGCGCGACTGCCTCGCGACCGACCTGACGACGCTGAACAACTACAACGTCAAGCTGACATGGGTGCCGTTCAGGAACAACCGCTTCAACTTCCAGAACACCTGGGCGGAGAAGGTCCGTAACGCGCGTGACGCGAGCGACCTGCGCCCGATCGAAACCGCCGTCCGCCAGAAGGCGGTCGACAGCCAGTTCGGCCAGTTCGGCTGGCTGACCGGCCCCGGTCCGTTCTGGAAGGCCGCCGATCAGCACGTCATCAACGACCGCATGCTGGTCGACGTGATGTGGTCGCACATGGGCAACAACTTCGCGCTGGACTTCCAGGAGCCCGCGCTGGCCGACGTGCAGCCGGCGTTCGAGACGACCACCAGCGCGTGGTCGCGTTCGTTCAACGCCTCGTCGTTCATCCGTCCGACGAACAGCCTCGACGTGGTGAGCACCTACTTCGCCCCGGCCGTGCTCGGCGGCGATCACTCGTTCAAGTTCGGCTACCGCTGGCGCAGTGCGCACTCGAAGAGCCTCAACCATCGTGGTGGCTTCATCGAAGCGCGCTTCACCAACGGCATCGCCAACTCCGCCGACATCTGGCGCGACAGCAACCAGATCCTGCACCTCGACACCCACGCGCTGTACCTGCAGGACACCTACACGCGCAACCGCTTCACGCTGAACCTCGGCCTGCGCTTCGATCGCCAGGATGACACGGCGGAAGCCGGCATGGTGCCGCAGAACCCGCACTTCCCGACCCTGATGCCGTCCGTCGACTTCCAGGGCGCGGACGCCGGCGTGGTGTGGAACGACCTGTCGCCGCGCATCGGCGCCACCTACGACCTGACGGGCGACGGCAAGACCGTGTTCTCGTCGTCGTACGCCATCTACTACGGCCAGATGTCGCCCGGACAGCTGTCGGGCCAGCTCGCCGCCACCAGCGCGGTGTTCGTGCGCTACCCGTGGACCGACACCAACGGTGATCGCTTCGTTCAGCCGAACGAAGTCAACACCTCGGTGCCGTTCCTGAACAAGAGCACGGCCTACGACCCGGCGAACCCGACGAGCACC
>DATMJU010000220.1:0-8679 GCA_035553795.1 Vicinamibacterales bacterium | reverse complement strand
GAATACTTGTACTTCATTGAAGATTGTTGATTCCTTGATTGTCGATTGATGGGTGATTGATGAATGTCGATTGCCAAATCATTTGGCGATCTGGCATCGCCCATTCGTCAACATTCAAGGAATCCCTAATCGCCGAATCGTCATTGTCGGCGTCAGTTGTAATACTTCTTCTTCTTGCGATTGCCGCCACCCTGCATCTCGTCTTCTTCATCATCCGGCGTGAGAATGGCGGTCCGCTGTTGCTGCGGCTGGGCGCGGCGAACGGGCTCGGCGCCGTGATAACCGCGCACATCGCTGCGGCTGATCTTCTTCTGCGAGTACAGCCCCTCGAGCAGGAAGTCGATGGCGGCGGCGATCGCCGGGATCGACGAATCCTTCGTGACGCCGGCGCGGCCGGCCAGGTCGACCAGGCCCTGCACCGCGGACGCATCCTTGACCAGCGTGGCCGCATCCGTCGTGTCCGACAGGCTGAGCGAGCCGCCCATGTCGAACCAGTCGATGATCTGCTTCGCGTCGGCGTCGCCGAAGTAGCCGTCGAACACGTTGGCGACGGCGGCGCGGACGAGATCGCGCGCGACCTGGTCGGCGCCTTTGAGCTCGCCTTCGTATTCGAGCTCGAATTTGCCGGTCATAGACGGCAGCGCGGAGTAGACGTCGGTGATGCGCGGCACCACCGGCGACTCGCCGTTGGCAAGCGCGCGCCGTTCGGCGTTTGACACCACCGTTTCAAGCACGCTGATCGGCATGCGCTGGCTGACGCCGGAACGCTTGTCGATCTTGCGCTCGGTGCGCGCCTGGAACGCGATCTCTTCAACGACCTCGCGGACGTATTGCGGGACTTCGATCTGGCCGCCGCGCGCGGTCCACGCTTCCTGTTCGGTAATGCTCAGCGCGTCGGCGCGGCTCTGCATGTAGTGCGTGCGGATCTCGGCGCCGATGCGGTCCTTGAGCGGCGTGATGATCTTGCCGCGCGCGGTGTAGTCCTCGGGGTTGGCCGTGAACGCGATCATCACGTCGAGCGGCAGCCGGACGGGATAGCCCTTAATCTGGACGTCGCCTTCCTGCAGGATGTTGAACAGGCCGACCTGGATCTTGCCGGCAAGGTCGGGCAGCTCGTTGATCGCGAAGATGCCGCGGTTGGCGCGCGGCAGCAGGCCGAAGTGCATCGACAGTTCGCTGCCGAGCTGCAGGCCGCCTTTCGCGGCCTTGATCGGATCGATGTCGCCGATCATGTCGGCGATCGTCACGTCCGGCGTGGCGAGCTTCTCGACGTAGCGGGCTTCGCGCGGCAGCCACTTGATCGGCATGTTGTCGCCTTCGGCCCTCAGGCGGTTCTGGCCGAATGCCGACAGCGGCGCGATGGGATCGTCGTTGATCTCGCTCTCCGGGATCACCGGAATCCACTCATCGAGCAGCGACGTCAAGGCGCGCAGCATCCGCGTCTTCGCCTGGCCGCGCAGGCCGAGCAGGATGAAGTGATGGCGGGCGAGAATCGCGTTGACGACTTGCGGCACGACCGTGTCGTCGTAGCCGACGATGCCGGGGAAGAGCGTCTCCTTGCGGCGGAGGCGTTCCGACAAGTTGTCGCGGACTTCTTCGCGGACCGGCCGGCGGCGAATCTCTCCGCGCGCGATCGCAGCCTTCAGCTGTCCGAGGGTTTCAATACGGGGCGACGAGGACATATCTATTCAGACTCTTTCTGTGCCCGTGACGTTTCATCCCGATGTCGAGGGGGCATCTGCCTGAGGGGTGGCAATTCGTACGATACACCTTTCCGCAGGACATCCAACGTCGTGGTTTGTAACGTCAGCGGGTAAATCGTGCGCAGGCCGTTTGGCGTCGGCCGGTCGAACGGCTCGCCGAGGGTGAACCAGCCGTCGTTGGTGATGATCCAGGTTCCCTCGGTCCAGCCCGGCTTGCGCCGTGCCGCCACGACCACGAAGGTCGCGTCGGGCAGACCGGCCCACTCACCACGGTGAAGCCGATCCGGCTCATCAGCACGCTCGAGGCGTTCACGGGCCAGTCGGTTGGATTTCGCGCGGTGTGAGCGGCGCGTGCCGGCGATCAGCAGGTCGGCGCCGGTGAGGATCGGGTCGCCGAATGGTTCATCGATGTACCACGCCACGCACCGCAGCAGGCCGCTGATCGTGAAGTAGAGCGAGAGCAGGCCCTGGGGCGTGAAGAAGACATAGCCGAGGAAGGCCGGGAGCATCAGTGGCGGCGGCGTCCATTCCGCGCGCGTCAACGAGGCGCCCATGTGCGAGAAGAACCCTTCGATGCCGAAGGCCGCTCCGCCGAGTAACGTGAGCAGGGAAGAAGGAAAGACGACGTTCTGGATGGGGAGATCCCAGTCGTCCCACCGCCGCCGGGGCAGCAAGGCGAACGGAATGGCGAGCAGCAGGTCGAGCCAGGCTCTCACGGTTAGGAATATCATCGGAAGCGTGCCGCGGCGTCCACCTGTTTTCGAGACCGATCGGCCGCTGATCTTCGCCCACCGCGGCGGCGCCAGGCTTGCGCCGGAGAACACGATGCCGGCGCTCGCCAACGGCATGGCGCTCGGTGCAGACGGCCTGGAGTTCGACGTTCAGCTCTCCTCTGACGGCATCCCGGTCGTCATTCACGATCACACGCTCGACCGCACCACCGATCGCACCGGTCCCGTGAGCGGATTGTCTGCTGACGATCTGGCGCGAGTCGACGCGGGATACCGATTCGAGAAGGACGGCGGCTTTCCGTTCCGCGGCCAGGGCATCGGCATTCCGCGGCTCGATGATGTGATGAAGGCGCATGCCGGGAAGCGGATCATCATCGAGATGAAGGGGGGCCAGCCGGAGCTGGCTCGCGCGGTCGCGGCGTCCATCTACAAGGCCGACGCGATCACCTGGACCTGTGTCGGGTCGTTCTATGCCAGCTCGATCGCGACGCTGCGGGCGGAGCATCCCGAGATTTACACCAGCGCGTCAACGAACGAGAGCCGATGGGCACTTCATCGCTCCTGGGTGCGGTGGCCATGGGCGGGAACCTATCCGTACTTCGCGTTTCAACTTCCCGAGATGGCCGGCCGCATGCGCGTCGTGTCGCCGGCGCTGGTGCGGCTCATTCATCGCCAGGGACAGGTGGTGCAGGTCTGGGTGGTAAACGAACGCGCTGATGTCTTGCGCTTGTTGGATTGGGGCGTTGACGGGATAATCTCGGACCGTCCTGACGTCGCCGTCGCCGCGCGGGACGAATGGCTTGCGAACCGATCATGACCACGACCAGTGAAAGTCCGCTTGTTGCCCCGACGCTGAACGACGTGTACCAGGCGCGTGAGCGCGTGGCGCCGCACGTGCCGCGCACGCCGCTGATGCGGCACCCGCTGCTCGATGAAGCGACCGGCCTCTCGATCTGGGTGAAGCACGAGAATCACAACCCGACCGGCGCCTTCAAGGTGCGCGGCGGACTGAACCTGGTCGGCGCCATGACCGCGGAGGAACGCGCCCGCGGCATCGTCACCGCGAGCACCGGCAATCATGGCCAGTCGATCGCGCTGGCGTCGCGCATTCATGGCGTGCAATGCACCGTGTTCGTGCCCACCGGCAACAACCCGGAGAAGAACGCCGCGATTCGCGCGTTTGGCGCGGTGCTGGACGAAGGCGGCCGTGACTTCGACGAGGCGCGCGAGCGCTGCGAGCGGCGCGCCGCCGAGACCGGCGCTCGATACGTCCACTCGGCCGACGAGCCGATGCTGATCGCCGGCGTCGGCACCTACGCACTCGAAGTGTTCGAGGAGCTCCCGGAGGCAGATGTGATCTTCGTGGCACTCGGCGGCGGCTCGGGCGCCTGCGGACTGATCACCGTGAGGAACGCGCTGGGTTCGAACGCCAAGATCATCGCGGTTGGCGCCGCCAATGCGGATGCGGTGCATCGCTCGTGGAAGGGGCCGGAGCGTGTTGTCGGAACGTCCGCGGATACGTTCGCCGAGGGTATTGCCACCCGCGTCAGCTTCGACCTGCCGTTCAGCATCTACAAGGAACACCTCGACGGGTTCATCCTGCTCACCGAAGAGGAACTGGCTGAGGGTGTTCGGCTGGCGCTGAAGACGACACATAATCTTGCCGAGGGCGCCGGGGCCGCGGCAATCGCCGCGGCCTACAAGCAGCGCGAAACCCTGGCGGGCCGCCGCGTCGTGTGCGTCATGTCGGGCGGCAACATCGACGCGGCGAAACTGAAGATGGTGCTTGGCGCGTGAAGACGGTTGAGCGCCTCGACGAATGGAAGGCGCTCGGCATCATCAGCGAGGCCCAGCACCAGTCTCTGGGCGCGCTGGTCCGTCGCGAGCGCTTCTCGGTGTTCGTCGAGCTCAACGCCATCCTCTACATTGGCGTCCTCTCGCTGATCGGCGGACTTGGCTGGACGTTCCGGGATTACGTCGAGAATCTCGGCGATGCCGCCATCCTCTCCATCCTTGTCGTGCTGGTGACCGCCTCGCTTGGTTACTGCGTCGCCCGCGGCGCGCCCTACTCGAACAGTCAGGTACCGGCGCCGTCATTGATCTTCGACTACGTCCTCTACTTCGGCTGCCTCGCGTTCTCGTTGACGCTGGCGTTCGTTGAAACGCGGTTTGGCATCTTCGGCGGGTGGGACGCGCACCTGCTGATGGCGTCGCTGCTGTTCGCCGCACTGGCGTACCGGTTCGACAATCGCTTCGTGCTGTCGCTGGCCCTGTCAACGCTGGCGGGTTACCTGGGGCTGACGCTCGACCTGTTCGATGCGATCGATTCCGGAGTGCTGCGCTTGTCGGCGATGGCGTATGGCTTCTTCCTGCTGGGCGTCGGGTTCCTGCTGCACCGGCTCGGCATCAAGCGTCACTTCTTCGATGTCTACCTGCAGCTTGGCGCCAACGCCGTCCTGCTGGCGGCGATCTCGGGCATCTTTGAGCCGTCGTGGCCGCTGTATCTCGGCGGGCTGGTACTGCTGTGTGCCGCATCGATCTATCTCGGCGTCCGTCACCGGCGCTTCGCGTTCGTCACCTACGGCACCCTCTACGGATACGTGGGGCTCAGCATCCGGCTTCTGTACGAGGTGGGCAGCGTGACTGGCGCGCTGTTCTATTTCGTGATCACCGGTTCCATCGTCGTGTTCGCGCTGGTCGTCATGGCCCGCAGATTCGGGCGTGACGAATGAGCCTGTATACGAAGGAAGAGGAGCGGGCGATACGCGTTCAGCGTCAGGTGGACGACTGGACGAAGTCAGGCTTGCTGCAGCCGCAGCAGCGCGAGCAGATGCTGCCGTCGCTCAAGGTCGAATTGCGGCGGACCAACCTGTTCCTGCGCATCACGCTGTTCGTGTTTACCTTCCTGATCGTCTCGGCGATCTCGGGTCTTGCGGTTGTCTTTCTCGAGAGTGTCGTCGAGCTGCGGAGCCTGCGATGGTTCGCGCTGGTTGATGCCGCCGTCTGCTTCGCCGCCGCGGAGATGCTGGTGAAGCGCTACCGCCTCTACCACTTCGGGATCGAGGAAGCGGTCGTCGTCGGCGCGGCCGCGTCCTTCGCGCTCTTCATGGCGGAGTTTACGGACTCCTTCTCCACGATGCTCGGCTTCGCCGGCGCGACCCTGGGTGCCATTGCCATCTTCGTGCGCTTCAATTACGCCTATGCCGCAGTGGCCGCCACGCTGCTCGCGCCGATGGTCATCTTCGACTTCGAGCAATCCGACACGTTCAGGCGCCTGCTGGCGTTCATCCTGCTGTTCACGGTGTTCTTCGTGGCGCGCGAGCGCAGGGAAGATCACGATCCTGACTACCCCTCGGACATCTTCGGGCTGGTCCAGGCCGTGGCGTGGGCGGGCATGTACCTGGTTGCGAACCTGCGAGTGTCACCGTGGCTATCGGTGCCGGACGGTTACGACACGGTCTACTGGGCCACGTACGTAGTTATCCGGGTGCTGCCGTTTGCCGGATTGTTCCTGGCGATTCGTGACCGGCATCGCGCGCTGCTCAACGTCAACATCGTGCTCTTCGTTCTCACGATGCTGTCGAACAAGCCCTACCTGGGCGCCGAGTCGAAGCCGTGGGATCCGATCCTGTTCGGCGTGATGATGATTGCGATCGCGATCGGCCTGCGCCGGTGGCTGTCGAGTGGACCGGGCGGAGCGCGAGCCGGCTACGTGGCTGAGCGCATACTCGCCTCGGAGAGCGATCGGCTGGCGTTGGCCGGCAACGCCACCGTGTTTGCGCCTGGTGCTCCACCGGCTCAGGCACTCGAGGCCCCGCCAACTTTCGGCGGCGGCGAATCCGGCGGCGGGGGAGCGACGGGAAAGTTTTAGTTCGAGTAGCTACTTGCGATGTCTCAGGCGCACGGCGACGATGTCGGCGAACATCTTGACTCCGTCGCTGAGCCTGCTCACCGAACTGCCGCCGTGATAGCGGCACACCACCGGTAGTTCGACGATCTGGAAGCCGTGCTTGCGCGCCAGGTATAACGCTTCGACGTCAAACCCGAAGCGATCGCTTTCGGTGGCGCTGAAGATGACCCGCGCGGCCCTGGCAGTGAATCCCTTGAAGCCGCACTGTGTGTCGGTGAGCCCCGGAAGCGCAATAGTCTGCACGGCCAGGTTGAAGATGCGGCTCATCATGTCGCGGCCGGCCGGCGCCGCGCCTTCGACGCGGGAGCCCGGAGCGGTGCGTGACGCGATCACGATGTCCGCGCCGGCATCGAAGCGCGCCATCATGCCCTCGAGGCCTTCGACCGGCAGCGACAGATCGGCGTCGATGAACACCAGCCGCTCGCCGCGCGCCTCGCTGAAGCCGCGCCTGACCGAATACCCTTTGCCGCGGTTCATGTCGTTCTCGAGCACGCGCACATTGGGGCGTGATCCCGCGGCCGTGCGTGCTTCCATGCCGGCGTCTTTCGGGCCACCGTCAATCACGACGATCAGTTCCCAGTCGTAGGCTTGCCGATCGAGATAGCCGCACACGTGCGTGACGGTGCCGCCGATGCGGCCTGCTTCGTTGTAAGCAGGAATCACGAGGCTGAGCGTCACTCGATCCTCACCGTTCCGTCGGCATTGATGACGGCCGTATAGAGGGCGGAGCTGTCGATGCGACCGCCGAGGATCGTGTAGATGAAATGCCGATCCATCGTCGGGTGCACGTCAAAGGCGACCTTGATGTCGCGAACCACCGGCGCGCGCATCGCGATCTCTCGCGAGCCGCGAAGCATCGTGTCGTACTGGGGATACTCGAAGAACGCCTTGGAGTGCTCGATGCGGCCCGGCTGCCAGGTGGCGAACCAGATCACGAGCGCGAGGCCGAGTGGCGTCAGGGCGCGCTGCCACGGAATCGCGGCGATCGCCATCGCGAACGTCAGCGTCAATGCGGGCACGAGGGGAATGAACCAGTAGCCGTCGTAGTTCCTGGTTGACGTGGTGAACAGCAGCGTCGCGGTGACCACGCCGCCGATCGTCACGGCGAGCACGATTGGATCGCGCCGATACACCAGGGCGACGATCGCACCGCCGATCAACGTCGCGATGGCAAACACCAGCGGCGTATCGGGCATGGGCAGCACCAGGTTTCCGGTGATGCCGGTCACGCTGTCGTAGGCGAGCCACGGACGGAACGCCTGCGGGTTCGTGAGCCCAGCGATGGCCGTTGACGGCCCAGCGGGAGCCGCCGGGTCAGAGACGATGGAGATCAGAAATGGGATCTGCAACGCCAGCACGACGCCCACGATGATGAGCGCGGGCCGCGAACGTTGGTAGAACGATGGTCGAACGTCCGTGGAACGATCGAAGAACGCGCGGATGGCGAGCGCACCGAGCAAAGGCGCGGCGACGAACACTCCCGACAAGTGCGCCTGGACCGCCCCCCACGCGAGTCCGGCGGTCGCGGCGGTATGCCAGAGCGGCGATGTCGTCTTGAGCGTCAGCGCCATGGCAATGGCCATCTTGATCAGCGCCGCGGACACCGGCGGATTCCAGATCACCGACGAGATCGCGATGTCGAACGGCCCCGACGCGATCAGCAGGCACGTTGCGAGCGCGAGCGCCCAGTTGATGCGCCGCGACAGCGCGAGGAACAGCCACACATCTCCGATCGACTGCAGCAAGGCGACGGTGACGCCACCGGCGTGCGGCAGGTTGTCCATGAACGGCCCGAGCGTGACGCGCCCCAGCCACAGCAGGTAGTAATACGCCGGGCCGAACCCGCGTCCGCCCGCCGTGCTCGGCGCGCCGACCAATGGCAACTCGGTGAGGCCGCCCAGCGCGATTGCCCAGTCGCGCGTCTGTTCCCCAAGCATCAAGAATGTCGATGCGACGTCGAAGGTACGAATCGCGAGGACGTAGGCAAAGAGCGCCACGCCAATGGCGACGTCGCGGCGCCGATTCAAGGGGTTCAAGGCGTTCAAGCCGCTCAAAGGTTAGCGCAGTGATCGGCGCACGGTCCGAAAAACCTCGTCGTACATCCGCGGCGTAAGCACGCCGGTGTTGGTGTTCTGTCTCGACGGATGGTAGACGCCGACGAGCGTCGGCCCGTCGTTCGCCCACACCGCGCCATGCGCGAACGTGGGCCGCGGACGCGGCAGCGTTCGTCCGCGCGCGGCCAGGAGCTTCATCCACGCATCCCACGCGATCTTGCCGAGCGCGACGACGACCTGCAGGTTCGGGAGGTGATCCACTTCGTTGATCAAGTGGGGGA
>DATMJU010000219.1:0-2238 GCA_035553795.1 Vicinamibacterales bacterium | reverse complement strand
GGGCACAGCGGCTTCTCGAAGAACGGCCGCAGATCGTAGCGCGTGAAATGCGTCTCGCCGCCGACAATGCGAATGGGTAGCGCTTCCGCGACGCGCATGTAACCCTTGAGGTCGTCCGCCGGCACCGGCTCCTCGAGCCAGTAGATGTCGTGGTCTATGATCTTGCGGCCCTGGTTGATCGCGACGTCCGCAGTCCAGCCCTGATTGATGTCGATCATGATCGCCATGTCGGGACCGACAGCCTCGCGCATACGCTTCACGTTCTCGACGTCGCCGCGCAGATCGGTCGTGTGCGCCATCTGCATCTTGATCGCCTTGTAGCCGCGCTCCTTGTAGTGCAGCGCCTTCGCGATCATGCCGTCGCCGCCCGAGCCGCGGAAGCAGCCCGAGCCGTACACCGGCAATTGCGACTTCACATGACCCCACAGTCGATGCAGCGGCATGTTCGCGCGCTTGCCGATCGCGTCCCACAGCGCGATGTCGAGCGCCGACATCGCCATCGTGACGATGCCGCCGCGGTTGTAGGTCACCGTGCGTTTCCAGAGGTCGGTCCAGATGCCTTCGACGGCGGTCGCGTCCTTGCCGATCACATGCGGCAAGATGGTCTCCTCGAGCGCTTGGTTGACCGTTCGCAATCCCGGCCGGAACGAGAACAGATAGCCCATGCCGACGATGCCGCCCTTGGTCTCGACCTCGACCACCAGCAGGTTGCGTGCCTCGCCGAATGCGTGGCCCTTTAGCCACGGATCGTTCGGCCACGGCACGCGCAGGAAGGTCGTGCGGACGGCTTTGATCGTCATATCGGTCATGGCTTCATCCCGGCTTAGATTCCGTTGAGATACGGTTCGATACAGTCATCATAACTCGGCATTCGTGTCAGCATTCCACCCGAGCAGAAGCTCTGGCCGAGGCGCGCAAACCCTTGCGGGATCATTTTCGTTTCCCGCGACCACAGTCCAAACGCACGATAGCGCGCGAGAGAGGCCACAAGAATATCGAGCGGCACGTCCGGGAAGAACGTATGAACCGCTTTCGCAAAATCCTCTGCCGGGTTGTCGTAGAGCCACTGAAGCATCTTCGCGGTCGCGCGTGTCATCGCCGCGAACTCGTCGCGATGCTTCGCGCAGGCCTCTCGCGTCGCGATGAACGCCGTGTACGACGTCGGCCCCCGCGTGCTCGCCGCATAGAGAATCTCGCCCGTGCTGTCCTTCTCCGCCATAGAGACGAACGGCTCGAATGCCTGCATCACGTCGATGTCGCCCGCCTGTAGTGCGTGATAGTTGCGGGTCATCGCTCGATCCGAGATACGCGGCAAATTCGCCGGGTCCATCCCCGCGTCACGGAGATCCTGCTGCAAGCACATCCAGGGCGTCGGAACCTCGGACACGCTCGCAAAGCGCTTGCCCGGCAGATCGGTCAGCTTGAACGCACCTTTCCTGCCGATCAGAAAGAACGGATCGTGCGACACCACCTCGCAGAAATTCACCAGCGGCGAGTGCTGGTCCTTGTCGTGCGCCTGCATCACGCGCATCGGGCCACCCCAGGTCAGGTCGATCTCGCCGCTTAAAAGCTTTGGCACCGCATCGCCCGGCGCATTCGACGTCATCAACTCCACCGCGACGCCCTCACGCTCGTAAAAGCCGAGCGCCACCGTCGCGTAGTACGGCGCGTAGAAGATCGCGCGGAAATTCTCCATCAGCCGGATTGGCATGAACGATGCTCTCTCTGCTCTCGCGATTGGCCGGGGATGGATGATTGTCTAGGCTTGCGTTGTTTAAGCTAGGCGAGGCCGGAAGTTTACGACGAGGATTTGCACGATGAGAACCCTGTTCCGTGTCTGGCTGCCCGTCGCATTGGCGCTGGCTTTCGCCTTGCCCACACAGGCGCAGGACTATCCCAACAAGGTCATCACCCTCGTCGTCCCCGTTCCGCCCGGCGGCGCGGCCGATTTCATCGCTCGCACCCTCGGCCAGAAGTTGCAGGACGCGCTCGGGCAGCCGGTGGTGATCTCCAACCGTGGCGGCGCCAGCGGCACCATCGCCTCCGACAACGTCGCGAAAGCACAGCCCGACGGCTACACGATCCTGCTCAACTCGATCACCACCCATGGCATCGGACCGCACCTCTACGCCAGCCTGCCATATGACTCGGTGAAGGACTTCGCGCCGATCATGCTGGTGGCCAAGCTGCCGCTGGTCATGACGCTCGCCGCCGAGCGTCCCATGAAATCGGTGCAAG
>DATMJU010000218.1:0-3129 GCA_035553795.1 Vicinamibacterales bacterium | reverse complement strand
GTGCGCATGTTCACCGTCATGGCGCCGGCGTGGCTGCTGCTGTACGGCGCGGGCGTGCTCACCGGCGGGATTTTCAGCGTCCCGGTCGTGCGCGCCATCGGCGTCTGCTTCATGACGCTCGGCATCGCGGCAATCGTCACGCCGGCAGAGTGGAGCAACATCTGGCTCGCGATCGGCTTCGGCGGGTTGCACGTCGGCTTCGGGTTTTATATCGCGCGGAACTACGGCGGTTAGGAAGCAAAGGAAGAAATAGTGGCTAAATCCAACGCAGCGCGGCGCCTACCACCGGACACACGGCCGAGGATCCAACTCGAGCCGCGTAGCGGCGAGATTGCCGCCAATCTCGATCGACTGCTGCACGATCGCATGCGCCTCGGCATCGTCAGCGCCCTCGCCGCGGGCGAGGAACTGTCGTTCACCGACTTGAAGGCCGCGCTCAACGCGACGGACGGCAACCTCAGCGTGCACGCGCGCAAGCTCGAAGAAGCCGGCTACGTGTCCTGCACGAAGACGTTCGCAGGACGCACGCCTCGCACCGATTACAAGCTCACCGCATCCGGCCGGCGCGCGTTCGAGAAGTATCTCGATCACATGGACGCGTTGATCAAAGCCGCGCGCAAACCCTAGCTCGACCTGACGACCTCAACGCTGACCACCTGACGACCTGACCACCTGACCACCTGACCACCTGACTACCTGACTCGGAGTAAGATGCCTCCCCCGGGCGGAATAGCGCTGCTGGGGTGGGTGTTTGAAGATCCTTGGAGGGTAGTTATGAACCGCGTATTTGCGATTGCTGCTGCCAGCGCGTTCGCGCTGTCTGCAACCGTGTTGGCTCAGGATGCGACCAAGAAACCGCCAGCTGAGCACACCATGTCGGGCTGTGTGCAGAAGGGCGCCACGGCGACCGCCGGTGTGCTTCAGAACACGGCCGAGAAGGGTCCCAAGACCATCACGATCGTCGAGTCGAAGGCGACGCTGGCGCCGCATGTTGGCCACAAGGTCGACATCACCGGTGTGAACGTGCCCGCGGCTGAAGCTGAAGCGATGAAGCCGACGCCGCCCAAGGCCGACCACTACATGCGCGTCAGCGCCGTGAAGATGGTTTCTGCTACATGCCCGTAGGCCGATAGGCCAATAGGCCAATAGGGAGGGCCGGATTCGTCCGGCCCTTTTCTTTTTCTATTCGCGGGGGTGCCAGCGGGCGACGATTGCTGCGGTCGTGTCGCTGTCGATCTCATTCCATCGATCGATCGTCAACTCAACTTCAACAATAGCGGCCGTCGCAAGACTCACGGGATCGCCCGTCAATAGCCGAACCAGCTCCTCGAGGCCCGGATTGTGTCCCACGATCATCACGGTCTTTGGATCGCGCTCGAGCCTTGCCAGCAGATCGACGATGGTTTCGGGCCTGGCGAGATAAAGCGCCGGCTCCATCACGACCTCTTGCATGTGGCCGACCGCCTTCGCCACGGCGTGGGCAGTGGTGCGTGCGCGAATGGCATCCGACGTGATGATCGCGTCGGGCAGGCTCACGCGCTCGCGCAGCCACTCGCCGACGCGAGGCGCGTCAGCCTGTCCGCGCTCATTGAGCGGCCGGTGCCAGTCGTCCTGGCCGGGGTTGGCCCAGCTCGATTTGGCGTGCCTGAGCACCAGCAGCCTCTTCACCCGACGATGTTACGGCGAACTTGCGAACGGATGTTGCATTAGCTGTCAGGCGTGGACGTCAATGCCCAGGTCGCCGGTTTCCTCCGCGACCTTTCCTTTGCCCAGACCTCGCAGCAGAAGATGTGGGGCTACAAGCGCGCCTCGTCTTCCATCATGCGCCTGGAGCAGCAGCTGACCGAGCTGCGTGATGTCTCCGGCGCCTTGCCGAAGATCTCCGGCATCGGTCCCGCTTCCGCGCGCGTGATTCGCGAGGTGCTGGACGCCGGGGTGTCAGCGACGGTCGAGAACGCGATCGACGAGAGTGGCAAGCGCGCGGAGGTCGATCGGCGCCGCGCGTTGCGTCGGCACTTTCTGAGCCGCGCCGAAGTGCTGCGGGTGCTCGCCGACCAGTCACTCACCGGCCCGCGACTCGAAGACTACCGCGGTGATTTCCAGATGCACTCGGAATGGAGCGACGGCGTGACGACGCTTTCCGAGATCGTCGAGGCGTGCCAGTCGCGTGGCTACACCTGCGCCGCGGTGACCGATCATTCGCACGGACTGAAGATCGCGGGTGGAATGACGATGGAGGAGGCGGCCGATCAGCGGCGCGCGATCGACACGCTGAACGCGCGCTCGGATGGCTTTCGCCTGCTCCAGGGCATCGAGGCGAACATCGCGGCCGACGGCCGCCTTGACTTGAGTGACGAAGAGTCCTCGCAATTCGAGATCGTGCTGGCCGCGCCGCATTCGAGCCTGCGCAAGGCTCACGATCAAACGGATCGGATGCTGACCGCGGTGCGCAATCCGCGCGTGCGCATCCTCGCGCATCCGCGCGGGCGGATGAGCGGCTCGCGTGCCGGCGTGATCGCCCGATGGCCGGAGGTCTTCGCGGAAGCCGCGAGTCTTGGCGTCGCCATTGAGATCGACGGCGATCCGTCGCGGCAGGATCTCGATCACACGCTCGCGACCGAGGCTCGGCAGGCCGGGTGCCTGTTTGCGCTCGACAGCGACGCGCACAGCACGGCCCAGCTGGCCTATGCCGAGACCGCGATCGCGCACGCGCGGCTGGCCGGCATTCCCACCGATCGCGTCGTCAACTGCTGGCCGTTCGAACGGCTGAGCGCGTGGCTCGACGATCGCCGGTCTCGTTAGCGTGCTATACATCCCAGAACGCGCCCGCCTCATCTGCGCTCGCCAATTGCAGAGAACTTTGTATAATAAAGTCGCATGCCTAAAGGCCGTACCCAGAAGCTCCTGATCGGCGTCGCGTTGTTCGCCGGCTTCATTCCCATCGCCGTGCTCGCGCTGTTCATGTACTCGAGTGCGATGGCGCCTGTCCTCCATCCCAATGCGCAGGACGTGCCGTCAGCTGCCGGAGCGGGTCCAACGCAGCAGTGGAGTGACGCGGCTGAGCGCAGCCGGCAGATCGTGCGAGCTGCGCTCGCCGAGCAGAACGTTCCTGGATTCTCAGTGGCGGTG
>DATMJU010000217.1:0-3152 GCA_035553795.1 Vicinamibacterales bacterium | reverse complement strand
ACATCGACTACCGGGATCGCAGTCGATCGTTCTCGAAGATCGCCGCCTGGGAACCCATCACCTTTATTCGATACGGCAGCGGCGCTCCCGAACAGATCAATGCGGAGACCGTGTCCGACGACTACTTCTCCATCCTCGGCGCTGAACCGCTGATGGGGCGGACGCTGACGGCGGCCGACGATCCGGTTGGCGCGCCGCTGGTCGCGGTGATCGGCGAGCGACTGTGGGAGCGCGCGTACGGGCGGAGCCCAACGGCGATCGGCAGCACGCTGCGTCTCAATAGCTTCGCTTACACGATCGTCGGCGTGGTGCCGGCGTCGGTCACTGGCCGATCCGACAATGCTGAGGTGTGGGTGTCGTTCCTGGCGTTCCCGCCGCGGGCCAAGCCGAGTCGCAGCGGCCGCGGCTTCAGTGCGATTGCCGTGCTCGCCCCCGGTGTCGATCGCCGAACGGCGCAGGCTGACGTGACCACGGTGGCCAAGGCCCTCGAGCAGGAGTACCGCGACACCAATGAGGGGCGCGGCATGGAAGTGTCGTCTCTCGCCGATGAGATCTTCGGCCAGGTTCGCCCGGCGATCTCGCTGCTGTTTGGCGCGGTCGCGTTCGTCCTCGTGATCGCGTGTGCGAGCGTTGCGAGCCTCTTGCTGGCCCGCACGGAATCGCGACGCCGCGAGTTCTCGCTGAGGCGAGCGATCGGCGCCGATGAGAAGCGCCTGATCCGGCTGATGCTGTCGGAGAGCGCGTGGGTCGTGGCGCTGGGCGGCTCCGCCGGCGTGCTCCTGTCGATGTGGGCGGGCGACGCGTTGCTGGCCCTGAGCCCGGTGCAGCTTCCGAGCTTCGCCGCGCCGGACGTGGACTGGCGCACGATGGCATTCGTGCTCGGCATCGGCATGCTGATCACGGTCGTGATCGGCCTGGCGCCGTTGCGAACCACCCGCACACATTCGTTATCGCAAGATCTGCGCGAGGGCGCTGTCGAAGCGCGCGGCGGTACGGCGGGCAGAACACTGCAAGTGATTGTTGCCGGGCAGGTCGCGGTGACCGTGACCCTGCTGGTTGGTGCCGCGCTGTTCGGCCGGAGCTTCGCGGCGCTGGCCAGGTTCGATCCTGCGTTCAATCCAGACGGCGTGGTCAGCATGCGCGTACAGCTGCCGGTGGTGGCTGGCGCGCAGGCTGCGCCTCCCGCGCAGGGTTCGAGTGTCGATGCGGGTGCGGCGTCGTTGGCGCTCCTGGAAGATCTGCGCGGACTTCCCGGCGTCACGCACGCTGCGCTCGCATCGTCAGTGCCTCTTGGCGGACAGGGCGCCATCTTCTATTCGGCGGAAGGGATGGGGCCGGTTGATGCGACCAACCGTCCGCGCGCGTATCTGCATCGCGTGTCGCCTGACTACGTCGAGACCATCGGCCTCAGGGTGATGGATGGACGAGGATTTGCGCCCACCGATCTTGGCGCCAACGCGACCAACGTGCTGGTGACGAATGCGCTGGCGCGACGCTTCTGGCCTGGCGAAAGTGCCGTCGGCCGCCGCATCAAGAACGGCGATCTGACGAGCGAGAGTCCGTGGTGGACCATCGTCGGCGTTGTGCAGGACGCAAACCTTCGGGGCATTCCGCAGAACCCCACGCCAGATCCCGACATCTTCCTGCCGTTCAACGAGCGATCGCGCGGCTTTGCCGTGCTGTTGCGCGCCGACTCCGATCCCGCGTCGCTCATCAAGCCCGCGACTGACGTAATGCGTCGTCGGGAAGCCGGCATTGCCGTGTTCGCCGCACAGCCGCTGCGCGATCTCGTCGATCAACAACTGGCGGCGAGCCGATTCCTGACGTGGCTCACCGCCGTGTTCGCGCTGACCGCGCTGACGCTGGCGATCATTGGTATCTACGGCCTGCTCGCGTACTGGGTTGGGCAGCGCACCCGGGAGATCGGCGTGCGCGCGGCTCTCGGCGCGAATCGCGGCCAGTTGATGAGGATGGTCGTCGGCCAGGGATTGGTGCTGGCGCTGATTGGTGTCGTCGCCGGCGGAGTGGCCGCTGCGGGACTTGGGCGATTCGTCGAGACGCAGCTTTATGCCGTGAGCCGATTCGACATCGTGTCGTTTGCGGCCACCGGCGGCGTCATGATCCTGACCGCTTTCATTGCGTCGCTTGTGCCGGCGCTCCGCGCCTTGCGTATCGATCCGATCAACGCACTACGGGGAGAGTAGCTAGACCTGCTTGTTGAGAAATTCTTCGATTTCTGCGCGCTTGGCGAGCGCATCCGCCTCGCCAAGCTCGATCAGGCGCTTGACGTAATCGGTCTGGAACATCAGCAGGCTGAGCATGTCGTTGGAACGCGTCTCCTTCGTGCCGAGACCTCGAGTCAAGAACCGAAAGCCCTTCGGAAGGTCGGCTTCGTAGGCGTTGGCGAGCCGGCCCAGATCTTCCGACGGCCGCAACACCAGCAGCTCGATCGGCCGCAGTCCGCCGCGCCGTTCCTCTGGTTGCGCATCGATTAACCGGTTGAGCAAACGCAGCTGCATGGCGTCGGCGTCGAGCTGATCGAGAAAGATCGCATTGAACAGCGCGCCGGCGACCTGCGCCGGCGGCGGGTATCCGACGATCGATGGCCGGTCCGCTTCCTCGCGAGACTTCGCGTATCGAGTCGTCACCGCAAGGATCTTCGTTGCGCCCAGGTGAATCGCCGGGGACAGCGGTTGCGTCAGGCGAATGCCGCCGTCGCCGTACCATGCACCGTCAACCTCGATCGCCGGAAAGAAGAAGGGGAGTGCTGCCGACGCCATCACGTGATCGACGCGCAGCGCGCACATCATGCTCTTGCGCAGCGGCCGTTCCCACGACGGCATCGCGCAGTCTTCACGCGTCTGCACCCATGTGATCGACTGGCCGGTGGTGTAGCTCGATGCGGTCAGCGCGAACGCTTTCAACCAGCCATCTTGCAGCGCGCGGTTGATGCCCTCGATCGGCCCATCCGTGGCATGGAACTCTCGCTCGAGCACTTCGCGGAGAGGCTTCGTGTCGACCATGCTCTTCGCCGGGGGCAGCGGCGACTTGCCGCCCGAGACCAGCCGCCCGCCCCATCGCAACATTCGCCAGCCGAGGTTGCCCAGATCGACGCGGAAGACTTCATCGATGCGGAGGTTGCTCCACATCTC
>DATMJU010000216.1:0-12126 GCA_035553795.1 Vicinamibacterales bacterium | reverse complement strand
GCACCTTTATCGGAGCACGCCTGGTGGCTTCATCGATCGGCGCCTTCAACGTCGGATAGTGGTGAGTGCCGGCGACGTAGATCTCGCGCTTGTCGCTGCGGCCGACCATGTCCAGGTTCAGGTTCAGGCCGATGCGCTCCTTCGGAATCGGCGGCTTGGCCAGCAGCGCGCGCGCGCCCTGCAGCCCGCGCTCTTCCGCATCAAAAGCCGCGAACAGGATCGAATGGCGGAACGGCGACTTCTGGCAGAATGCCGCCAGCTCGAGGATCACCGCCACGCCCGACGCGTTGTCGTCGGCGCCGGGATACACCTGCCCGTCACGCACACCGACATGGTCGTAGTGCGCGGAGACGACGAAGTACGGCAGCTTCGCGTCCGTGCCCGGGCAGATGCCGAGCACGTTTGCCCCCTCACCGTCCTGCATGCCGGAGGGCGTCTTCCGCGTGTACTTGAATGGATGCTCGTACGAACCTGCCACGGGTTGCAGGCCGGCTGCCTTGAAACGACCCAGCACATAGGCACGGGCTGCCAGTCCGCCGGGTGACCCCGCCGCGCGACCTTCCCATTTCGGATCGGCCATCGTGGTCACCGTCGACATCAACCGCTCGCTGTCGATGCGCTTGCTGGCTGTCTGGCTGGCTTCGAACTGCCCCGCGAGCTGCAGCCAGATAGCTGCGGTCGCGACAAGGCTGAAGCGGATGATGCGTGGATTTTTCATAATCAAAGCGCCGCCACCATAACGAGGTCCGTCTGCGGGTCTGTACCAAACAAGAATATGTGGGTACCGGCGCCGGTGAAACCACATTTCGCATAGAAGGCGCGGGCGCGATCATTGCGCTCCCACACGCCCAGCCATAGGGTTTGCGCTTTTCGACGGCGGGCTTCGACCCGCACGGCCTCCATCAATTGTTGCGCTACGCCGCGGCCGTGCCACTCGCGGTCAATGTAGAACCGCCATAACTCAATGGGCTCGGGGCCGCTCACGCACTCGGGCACGTGGCCCGCGCGCACCTGCGCATACGCAATCGCCACGTCACCCTCCTCGACCAGCAGCGTGGTGATGTCACGATCCTCGATCTCCCGCGTTTGTTGATCGATACCGTACGCCTTCGCCAGGTACAACGCCATGTCGTTGGCATCGTTGGTAGACGCGAAGGTGTCGTAGAACGTGCGCCTGGCGAGGTCGGCAAGGACGGCGGCGTCAGCCGCGGTGGCCACACGAATGTGCACAGCGGAATCCTATCGTGGAACCCTGGGAACTTTCGGCTCGTAAGAGGTTCTAAGTCCCGTAACTCCGTCCAGAAGGGTCCCCACTCATGGGTCTTTGGGAAGACGTTCGTTTCGCCGCCCGCCTGCTGCTGAAAGACAAGTGGTTCTCGCTGGTCGCAGCCGTGGCATTGGCCCTGGGTATTGGCGTGAATGCCACGGTGTTCACCTTCGTAAACGCGGTGCTGATTCGCGGCCTGCCGATCGCCGATCCCGACCGGACCATGGCGATCGATTCTTACGATCGCGTTCGCAATGCCGGGCGAGGCGTGTCATATCTCGACTATCGCGATTGGCGCGACGCGACCAAGGCCTTTGACGCCTTCGGCGCCTACAACGGCACCGTCGCCAACCTGAGCGACGAAGGCCAGCCGCCAGAGCGCTACAACGGCTCGCACGTGACGGCCAACACGTTTTCCGTGCTGGGCGTTCGTCCCGTCATCGGCCGTGACTTCGTTCCTGACGATGACAAGACCGGCGCGCCGTCAGTCGCGTTGCTCGGCCACAAGGTCTGGGTCAATCGCTACGGCAGCAATCCGTCCGTCCTCGGTAAGACCGTCCGCATCAACGACATTCCGACGACGATCATCGGCGTCGTCCCCGAGGGCTTCCAGTTCCCGTTCAACACCGACGTCTGGTTGCCACTCAGCCAGATCACCGGTCTCGAAACGCAGAAGCGAAACACGCGGCCGCTCCAGGTGTTCGGCCACCTCGCGCCCGGCGTCACACGTGAGCAGGCGCAGAGCGAGTTGATTAACATCTCCCGCCGCATCGAGGCGGAGAATCCCGACACGAACAAGGACATCCAGGCGCGCGTCCAGACCTTCAACGAGCAGCAGAACGGCGGCCCGATTCGCACGGTGTTCCTGTCGCTGATGGGAGCGGTGGCATTCGTACTGCTGATCGCCTGCGCGAACGTCGCGAACCTCCTGCTGTCGAGAGCCACCAACCGCGCGCGTGAGATTTCCATCCGCGTCTCGCTCGGCGCATCGCGCTGGCGCGTCGTCCGTCAGTTGCTGATGGAGAGCGTGATGCTGTCGGTGCTGGCAGGCGTCGCCGGCCTTGGCATCGCGATGGTCGGCATCCGGCTGTTCGATCGGGCGACGCAGGATGTGGGCCGGCCGTACTGGATCCAGTTCACGATGGACGGCACCGTGTTCGCGTTCTTCGCGATCGTGTGCCTTGGCACCGGCATCATCTTCGGCCTGGCGCCCGCGCTGCACGCCGCCAAGACCGACGTCAACGAGATCCTGAAGGAAGGCGGACGCAGCGGCACCGCCGGTGTCCGCGCTCGCCGCCTCACCGGCGCGCTGATGGTCGCCGAGCTGACGCTGACGGTGGTACTGCTCGCCGGCGCCGGCTTCATGATGCGTAACTTCCTGACGATGTATCGTCTCGACCTCGGCGTCGATACCGCGAATCTTTCGACGATGGCGTTGGCGCTGCCGGAACGGAAGTATCCATCGCTCGAGCAGCGCCTCGCGTTCTACGAACGCCTCGAAGAACGCCTGAAGTCCAACCCGCGCATCGAGAACGTCACCGTCACCAGCAACATCCCCCTCCAGGGCGGCTTTCTCCGCAAGCTTGAAGTGGATGGCAAGCCGCTCGACCAGGGCCAGCAGGCGCCCAACGTCACCATGCTGACGGTCGATCCTCGCTACTTCAAGACCATGGGCATGGCGCTGCAACGCGGCCGCGACCTGGCCGACGAGGACGGCATGACCGGCCGCGAAGCGGCGGTCATCAATCAACGCTTCGCGGCGCTGCATTTCCCGAACGAGGATCCGATCGGGCGCCGCATCACGTTGTCGATCGATCTGCAGGGTGGTGCTCCGCCCCAAGGTGGCATTCCGACGTCGCTCACCGCGACGATCGTCGGCATCGTGCCAAACTTGCGGCAGCGGGACTTCCAGCTGCCCGATCCCGATCCGATCGCCTACCTGCCGTTCCGCACCGACCCGCGCGGCTTCATGAACCTGATCGTGCGCAGCTCAGGCGATCCGAACCTGCTGACGCCGATCCTGCGCGAAGAAGTCCGGGCGATCGACGCCGACCTGCCGTTGTTCAACATCCGGAGCATGGACGATCAGCTGGCGCAGGCGCGCTGGCCGTTCCGAATCTTCGGCTCGATGTTCGCGATCTTTGCGTTGATCGCGCTGGCCCTGTCGGCGGTCGGCCTGTATGCCGTCACCGCGTACGCCGTCTCGCAGCGCACTCAGGAGATCGGCGTGCGCATGGCGCTCGGTGCGCAGGGCAACGAAGTCGCATGGTTGTTCCTGCGGCGCTCGATGATTCAACTGGGGATTGGGTTGACGCTGGGCGTGATCGGCGCGTTCGGCGTCGGCACGCTGTTCTCGCAGACGCAACTGCTGGTGCAGAACCAGGCTGGCGATCCGATCACCATCGGCGGCATTTCAATGCTGCTGGCCCTGGTGGCCGGCGTCGCGTGCTTCGTGCCCGCGAAGCGAGCGACGAAGCTCGATCCGCTAATCGCTCTGCGCAGGGATTAAGACAGCAAGCCATCCTCGAATGCTCGCGTGACGGCCGCGGCGGGATCACCCGTCGGTTCGTCCGCGAGCAATCGAGCGACGATCCCGCTGACGTTCGCCACCGCGAAGCTCGGTCCTCTCAAGTTCTTCTCCGGCGGCACTCCCGGAATTGGCCGCGGCACGCCTGTAGCGCGGAACATTCCACCGGCCGGCCTCAATCGCTCGAGGCGAAAGCGATCGCGAGGGACCGACCAATCGAGGGAGACAGCCCAGACGCCAGGCAGGATCCCCGGTAACCACCGGACACCGTCGTGTGGCCCCGCCGCAATGACGACCGCGCCGGTCTTGCAGATCCGTTCGATCACGTCCGTCAGCGCCGCTTCGTGATCAAGGTTCTGCGTCCCCAGGCTCAAGTTCACGATCTTCACGTTCAGTGTCAGTGCGTACTCGCACGCTGCGACCAAGGCCCGGCCGGTCGCCGAGAGCTCGCGATCGAAGACCTTGATCGCATAGATTTCTGCATCGGGCGCCTTCTCCTTGATCGCGGCGATCACGGCAGTGCCGTGCCCCAGCCGATCGACGAAGTCCTCATGAAGACTCCCCTCATCGTCCACGCCGATGCCCCCGGCAACGCCACCCACATGAGGATGAGTTGCGTGCACGCCGCTGTCGATGACAGCTACGCGGACAACGGGGCCGGCAGCCATCAGGCTCTCACCGGTAGATCGATTTCGAACAGGCGGGCGAAGGCTTCGGACCGGCCGGCAAGCTCCTGCGGAGTACCGGCATCGACGACGCGCGCGCCGTCGAGCACCACGACGTGATCGGCGGCCATGGCGACCTCGCGTCGATGCGTGATCAGGATCGTGGTGCGATCGCGCATCACCGCGCGTGAACCGTCGATCACCTGGCGCTGCGCAATCTGATCGAGTGCCGCCGTGGGTTCGTCCATCACCAGGACGGCCGGATCGGCAAGGAACGCGCGCGCCAGCGCAATCCGCTGCCGCTCCCCTGCGGATACGGCGAGACCTCGTTCGCCAACGATCGTCGAATAGCCGTTTGGCAACCCGGCGATGAAGCGCGCGATGCCCGCGGCTTCGGCCGCCACCTTCACGTCGTCGGTCGTCGCCGAAGGCCGCACGTAACGGATGTTTTCTTCGATGGTCGCGTGGAGCAAGGTGGGTTCCTGTTCGACCAGCACCACGTGCCGGCGCACGCTCTCGAGCGTCAGGTGACGAAGATCGTGGCCATCGAGTCGCACGGTTCCGCTGTCAGGATCCAGGAGACGTGTCGCAAGGTAAGCGATGGTGGATTTGCCGACGCCGCTGCCGCCAACGATCGCCACCGTCTGTCCCGGATTCGCCGTAAACGAGACCGCATCGAGCACGCGCGCCTGTCGATCGGTTGACAGCGTGACGTTCTCGAACGTCACTTCACCCTTTGGCGCAGGGATGGTCCTTGCGTCTGCGCTCTCGACGACGTCGATGGGCGCATCGAGCAGCTCCAGCACGCGCGCCCAGGACACCTTCGCGGTGGCGAGGCTGGCCCAGAGGCCCATCAGCGCCTGCGCAGGCGCGAACACCCGCATCTGGTAGGCCAGAAAGGCCCCCATCGTGCCAAGCGTCAGCGTGCCCTGTATCACCCGGAGGCCGCCGTAGAAGAAGGCGACAGCCGATCCGATGGCGAGCACGGTTCCCGGCAGCCCGCCGGCGAAATACGTCACTCGCTGCATCTGCATCAGCGATTCGATGAAGGCGCCGTTGAGTCCGCGAAAACGCTGCTGCTCGCGCTGCTGCGCATTCGAGGCGACGACGAGCGATGTTGCCTGCAGCGTCTCGATCAGGAAGCTGCCAATGTCTGCGCTCCGCTGACGCAGCTCGGCAACGCGGCTCTCGAGCCGGCGGCGATAGAACCCCAACGCGACGAGACTGATCGGCAATGGTGCCAGCGCAACGAGGGCCAGCCGCCAATCGAGCCAGAGCATCATCACCAGGCTGCCAACGAGGAACAGCACGTTGCCGACCCAGGCGAGCGCCGCTTCCGCGGCGACGCGCTGGATCTCGCTGATGTCGTTGTTCAGCCGCGACACGATGTCGCCCAGGCGCGTCTTGGCATAAAAGCGCGGCGACAGCCGCTGCAGGTGCGCGTAGAGCGCCAGCCGCATGTCGAACAGGATCTCCGCCGACACTCTCGTGTAGCGAAGGCCGCTGGTCACGTTCAGGAAGAAGCCCAGCACGCCAAGCGCGATGAACCATCCGACGATGCGCTGGAGCGCGCCGAGGTCACGGCCGACCAGGGCGTTGTCGATCAGATCCTTCGAGAGGTACGGAATGACCAGCGTGGTCGCCGTGCTGACCAGGCTGATGACGAGAACGAGAACTAACCGCCGCCAGTACGGAACCAGGTAGGCGAACGCCCGGCGGTCCATGACGCTAAGGTGTCTTCGATGCCGGCGCGGCAGGTCGCGGCAGCACGAACAAGCTCGTCGTCTGGTCCGCGTTCATCTGGATCGTCCGCAGCAGCTTGTAGGAGGCCGCGTCATAGACGTCGATGGTCGCGCCCGCCTGGTAGATGTACAGCAAGCGCCCATTTGACGACACGCGCAATGCCATGCGCGGGCGGCCGTCGAACGGCGTGCGGTTCAGCAGCTTCTTCTGCGCCACGTCGAACGCCCAGAACTCGTAGCGGCCGATCTGCTGCATCAGGCCGAAGCCCTTCTTGCGATCGGGGGACAGCGCGAAGCTGATGCCCTCCGCAGGGCCGATCGGCGTGAGATCGATCGTCTTCGCCACCAGGTTGACGCGGCCAAGATTCATGATGCGGCGGTTCTGGATCGGATCCTGGGTGGTGAACAGGCCGGTAAAGAAGCCGGGGTCTTCGTTGAAATCGTCCACCGCGCCGAAGTTCACGCGGCCAAGTCCAGGTTCGATCGGACGGCTCAACGGCCACGTGTCCACTTCGGTGAAGTTCGTGGTCTCGAGGATCAGCACGTCATCGCCGAAGAAGTAGAGCAGCTTGCCGTCGGGCGAAAAGCGGATGTTGACGAACTCGCGTTCTTCGCCGCGCGGCCACGGGATCGTGCGCGTGATCTTCTTCTGCGCCAGGTCGTAGAACTGCATGGTAATGTCGCCGATCTCCCAGCGATCGATCTGCTTGGTCGCCGACCGCGTCAGCAGGATCAGGAAGCGCTCGAGCGGATCGACCTGCATGCCGCGGATGCGGACCTGCTTGGCGCCGTCAGTAAGCGTGAAGGTGTCAAGCGACGCTCGCGTCGCAATATCCACGATCTCGATCTGCTCGAGCGTCGAATCGAGCACGTAGAACTTCGTGCGCGACTGCGACAGCGTAAGCGCGCGCGGTATGCCGGTCTTCAGCTTGATCTCGCCGGACATCCGCTCGGTGGCTTCGTCGAAGATCTGGATCGTGCCGGCGTAGGTGCCGATGAACAGCTGATGATCGCCGCCCGCCGGTGAAATCGGCGCCGGCTTCTGCCCGGCGACGCCGATCGAGCAGAACAGGACGAGGGTGGCGGTGGCGAGGCGCGTCACTTCTTCTTCTCGTCAGGGAAGATGAGGTCGATCTTGCGCCAGTCCTTCTGGGCTGCGGCGCACTTGGCGGTCCAATCGGGCGCGTGATTCAACTGGTCGGGCACCTGCGCCGGCCAGAAGCAGCCCATGTGGCAGTCGAACAGGTCGCGCTCCACCGGCTGGCAGAGGCCAGCGGTGCCGCCATTGCGATCGGCTTCCCAGCCTGGTGAGAAGACCAGCGAGCAGCCGTTGGGAATGTGCGGCGGCGGCGGTTGCTGCGGAGGCCCGCCCTGCTGGAGGGCCACCACGTCCTTGGTCACCGACTCAACGCGAGCGGCCTTGCGATTCACCGGGGTCAGATGCTTCATGAGACTTTCTCCGGAACCTCTTCATCATCGAACTGCCGCAGGAAACCAGGATTGCGTTCTGCAATCTCGCCGTAGATTTCCAGGCAGGTATGCGTCCAGCCGCGAATCCACTCGCAGTAGTGGAGGTTGGGCCGGTCGGTGGAACCGTAGCGGGTGTGCGCTTCGTGATAACAGCCACCCGCGCAAATCGGCCGCGCCCAGCACGTCGAGCAATCCGTCTTGCTGGCGATGTGATGCGTGTCGAGAAACGCCTGCTGCGCATCCCACGATACGCCGTCGCGAACGGTGCCGAGCTTGTGATCGTCGGAGCCGGCGAAGCGGTGGCACAACGCCACGTTGCCGTCGGTGGATACGCCCATCAAGCCGATGCCGGCGCCGCACGGATACGCCTTGGCGTGACCGTGATGCAGCTCCTGCAGGGTCTCGCGGATGTTCGAGAAGCCGTGGTGCCGGTTCTGGAGGGCGGCCTGGAGGTAATCACCCGCCAGGTCGCGGAACTGCGACAGCAGGTGATCGAAACCCTGATCGGCAATCGCATAATCGCGTCCCGGTGCCGTCGTAACGGGAGCAAAGCCCACCTCCCAGAAACCGAGATCGTCGGTCAGGTGGCGAAAGATCTTCCGAACGTCGAGCGTCTGCTTTGTCAGCGTCACGCGAGCGCCGATTGGCCGCGAGCGATGCCGGGCCAACAGCGCCTTGATCTTCGGGGCGGCCATGGCATAGCTGCCGGCGCCATTGGTGAAGACGCGGAACTTGTCCTGCATCTCCTCGGGGCCATCGATCGAAATCGTGACGCCGACCCGCTCCTCTGCCAGGAACTCGATGATGTCAGGACGCAGCAGCGTGGCGTTGGTCGTCAGGCTGAAGTCGATGTCCTTGTTGACCTCGGCGGCGCGGCGGCGCGCATACGCGATGGTGGACTTCAACACGTTGAAGTTCATCAGCGTCTCGCCACCGAAGAACGTGATGTGCGCCCGCGGGTTGTCACGAGACTCGCGCAGCGCGAACTCGATCGATTCACGAGCGGTCTCTTCGCTCATGAACTTGGGCTGCTTGCCGTTCTCGGTATCGACGATCTTGTCCTCGCCGTACTCGTAGCAATAGGTGCAGGCCAGGTTGCATTGGTTGGTGACGTTCACCACCAGCGTCTGCAACGGCACCTGCTTCAGCGGGATGATCTTCGGCGGCGCAGCAGGCTCGACGTCGGAACGACCGAGCGCGCGCACGCGCTGCAGCTCGGTGATCGTGTCGGTCACCTCGGCCGCATCGAAGCGGGGCGAGAGCTCGCGCGCCAGGTCGTCGATCGCTCGCGGTCCGCTGGAGAGCGAATCAATGACCGCGGCCGAGCAGTCGTCCAGCGCAAACACGGCGGCACTCGGCACCAGGTAGACAAACCGGCGGCCAGCGGCCTCGAACGAATGGAACTCGCGAAGTCCGATGCTCATTGGAGCCGGGACGGATCAAAGATCATGTAGAGCGGGACCGTGACCAGCAGGTGCGCGCGGGCGCGAAGCACCGGCGCGGGCTTGCCCGCGACAGCGTCGCCGTTGACCTTCGCCACCACCCACACATCGCCGATGTTGTTGCGCTCCTGCGAGCGCTTGGGATTCGGGCCGTCAACGTTCGGCGTGAATCGGCCGGTGGCTTCATTCAGCGTGCCCACAAACTTGACGTCATCGTCGTTGTAGGTCGCCGCGTACTCCTCCATGGACCACGCCGCGTCGACGAGGCCGAGGTCGATGTCATCCGGGGAGTCAGGCTTGCCATCGGCGCCGTTGCTGTATCCCCACGCTTCGAACTGCGCGAGCATCTTGGGGAACGTATCGCCGCCGACACGAGCCATCGCCCAGTCGGGTTTGACCTTGATGGTGTCGATCTCGTCGTAGATCGCCAGCGCTTTTGCGCGAGAGGAGCCCGACACAAACAAGTCGCGCGCACCGGCGGCAGCCGTGGCGGCAACATCGACGACGACCGTGGCGAGATCGGGCGTGGCACTGACCACACGCGAGACCGTGACTCCCGGCCCGAGATCCACGTCAGCCGCGCGCAAGGAGGCCGGCAGGTTGACGCCGTAGATCTTCAACTCCTGCGCCGATGCGCTCTTGCGAAGCGCCGTGCGATCCGTCCCGAGCACGCGCGGATCTGACGTGACGCGTTCGAGCTTCACATCGATGCCGATCTCGTCGTAACCGCCGGTAAACCAGCGCCCCTCCATCGTCCGGCGATCGCGATCGACCATCATGACTTCGCGCAGCGTGGAATCCGGCGTGGTGGCGGATGAACGGCCGCGCCACTGGAAACCGGTGTAGACGATCGACCGGCCCGTGCGCCTGACGGTTTCACCCGTGCGCGCGACCTGGTAGGTGGCCGCCGTCGTGAACTCATCCGGATTCGCCGGATCCGCGGTGATCGTCACCCGGCCGTAGATTGCGCCTTTGCCGAGTTCCCAACCGGTCAGCGCCCACGTTCCCTCGAGACGAGCCGGCCGCATGTTGGCTGACCACGCGGTCCACTCGGGCGTTTGCAGCGGGAATGTCCTCGATAGGTGCGCGAGGGCTTTCTCAACCGGATGCCGATTGTCGGGCGGCGTGGTTACCGCGGGATCGGGCGTTGCGGGACCCGAGCGGCGGAAGGCCTGGTTATCAACGAGCGGATACCAGCCGCGATGCATCGCGATCAGCAGATCCCACTCGGTCTTGGTGCGGCGCTGTGAGATGACGCGACCCAGCGAATGGCACTTGTTACAGGCCGACTCGGCGTCGGCGCTTGCCGTGTACTTGAAATCGATCAGGCGGCGTTCCGCTTCCCACGCCGCGGGCTTCGCTTCTTCAGGCGCGAGGCCAAGATTGTTCGACAGATACTTGACGACCTGGCGCGCGGTCTCGGATTCGATCCGCAGACCGTTCAACGCCGCCATGCGCTGAATCTGCCCCTGCCACCCTTCTGGCGTGTTGCGTTGGAACGAGATGCGCGACATCTGTCCCTTGTCATCGGGCCGATGGCACGAGCCGCAGGCCTTCTGCACCGTCGCATCGGTGATCGGGATGCCTTCTTCAGGCTTTGCGGCAGGAGCGGCCGTGGGCTGCGGCGCCTGTGCCGTCAAGGCGACAGCAAGGGCGCTCACAAACAGGAAGGTGGTGGCGACAAAAGCTCGTGTGCGCATCGTCGGTGGCGGTCATTCTGACACAAGCCATCGGCGCGCGAACGCCGTTGCCAGCACGATCAGGAAATCGTGCAGAGGCGCCGGACCATGGGCTGCGACATAGCCTTCATACAGGTCCGGCACGGTTCCGAACGAGGGCGCCAGTTCGACTACCCGCACGACGTCAACGGAGTGCAGGTAACGGACAGCGCTGCCCCCCTCCGGGGCAATCAGGTGTGGCTCGAGGACAATCTCGTTCCCGCGAACGCACGGCCTGGGCTCGATTCGCACGCCTGGCCCCGCATGCGCGGCCAAACGATCCCCGGCCTGAAGAATCTCGAACGCGCGCCGAACGTCCTGCCTGTCAACGTCCTGAACCGGCTCTTCCGCAGAGCGCTCTTCCCAGAAGGCGCGCTGGTGCGACGCCGCAGCCGCGGACAGGAAGCGCGTGCTCTCGCGGGAGAAGTGCTGCGCGATCTCATGCTCGCGCGCGCTGTAGAAGCTCGTCGCGTGGGCCTTCATCGCCGGCGAAGCCAGGCAAGTGTGCGCCGTGATCGCCGCGAGCCAGGCGGATGCGATCGCCTTCTTCACGCCGGCTGATGACAATGGGTCGATGAACGATGCCGCGTCCCCGACGAGGAGCCAGTCATCTCCGGCATATGCCGTCGAGTGATACTGCGACGCGTCCCACCCCCACGGTCCGCTACTCAGCAGCGCTCCTGAGGTGAGGTCACGAAACATCCGCGTCTTGGCGATCTCGCCGAGATATACATCCTTCGCTGAGCCGGTGCGACCGAGGTCCGAACGCTGCGGATCGACCATGGCCGCGATGTGACGTACACCCGGGCCGACCGGCACCGACCACATCCAGCCGTCGGCGTACGACTCGATCAGCGTGTGCGAATCATCAGGCACGGCCCACGACGCCGGGCTGCGCCACTCGGCGATCAGCGCCACGGTTCGAAGGCCGGCAGCTTGTTCGCGAACGCCCTTCGCGCGCGCGACGACACCGGCGCGGCCCGAGCAATCGAGCACGAAGCCGGCGGGTTGCGCAGAGACAACGCGGCGCTCGACTACGGCGCCGGCGGCAACCGCGTGCTTGAGGATCAGTTCCGATAGGCGCCCCACATCGAGCTGCCAGCCGAGTTGACCATCTGCAAATCGCTCGACGCGCGACTCGCCGCCCCACCAAACGGAATTGCCGGTGGCGCGAATGAACCCGGCGCGCGCGATCGCATCGGCAATGCCAACCTCCGCGAACAGTTTCGCGGTGCTCGGTGGGACTGACACAGCCAACGCGTGCTCGGAGCCGGCCTTGGTAATCACTCGAACCT
>DATMJU010000215.1:0-6825 GCA_035553795.1 Vicinamibacterales bacterium | reverse complement strand
GTGCGGCGGACGCCACGGCTCCAGGGGTGTTCGAAGTCACCCCTGGCGGAGTGCGCGACGGCGACTTCTCGTTCATCGTCATTGGCGATCCCGGGGAGGGCGATCCGTCACAGCACGCGCTGCGCGGGCAGGTGCTGGCGACGGCGGGGAAGGACGCGGTGAAGTTCGTGATGATCGCCTCGGATGTCGTGTATCCGCTCGGCGAGATGAAGGACTACGAGCCGAACTTCTACCTGCCGTTGAAGGGCATCCGTAAACCCATCTACGCGATTCCCGGTAACCACGACTGGTTCAACGCGCTCGACGGGTTCGCGGCCAACCTGCTGGAGCCCGATACCGCGCGCGCGGCGATCGCCGCGCGCGTCAATGCCGATCTGGATCTGTCGAGTACGACGAGTGACCGCATCGAGCGCATGGTCAGCGGCGCTGCCCGGCTGCGCTCGCTCTACGGGCTGTCGACCGGCCTGCAGCACGGTCCGTTCTTCGAGATGCGCGCCGGGGACTTCACGTTGATCGCGATCGATTCCGGCATCGAGCAGCGCATCGACGCGAAGCAGCTGGCGTGGCTCGAAGCGGCGCTGGTCCGGGCAAGGGGCACGTTCATCATGGCGGTCGTCGGGCATCCGTTCTACGCGGCCGGCCGCGCGCAGATGGAGGCCCCGCCCTTTCGCGAGCTTCACGATCTGCTGCGCTCGCACGGCGTGCGCGTGATGATGGCTGGGGATACCCACGACTTCGAGTACTACGGCGACGCCGATACCCACTACTTCGTCAATGGCGGCGGTGGCGCGTACTTGAGCATCGGCACCGCGCTCGATTGGCCCGAGCGGCCGGCGCTCGGCGCGTACGCGTATTACCCGCGCACCGACGCGATCTCGGCGAAGCTCGAAGCGGAAACGCCATTCTGGAAATGGCCGGCGTGGTGGTGGGTGAAGCGGTTTGGCGCGTGGCCGTTCTCTGTGGAGGCGCTGTCGGCGGTATTCGACTTCAACCGCGCTCCGTTCTTTCAGAGCTTTGTGGAAGTGCGAGTCGAACGCTCCCGCAATCGCGTCGTCTTCGCGGTTATCGGCGTCGATGGCCCGCTGCGCTGGCGCGATCTGCAGACCGGAGGATGGGGGGAGCCCAGCAACCTGGTCGCAGATGCGCCCGTTGAAATCGTCGTGCCGATGGCGCGATAGCCAGTGGGGCGCGGCGCTATGCGGCCGTCCGCGACTCGAAGTTCCACACCGTGCGCGGCGAGCGCATCTGCCACCACTTGGCCGGCGCGTCTGCCTTCTTGATGACGTGCGGAGTGACAGCGGCGCGATAGCCACGCAGTTGTCCGCCTTCCATCAGCGGTTCTAGCGAGTGCTTGTACCACCCGTGTTCGCCGCAGGGCGCCACCATCGGCAGCGTCACATCGAGATCGCCGACGCCCACCAGCGCGCGCGCCACGTAGGTCCGGAAGTCCAGCCGCCAGTCCGCGCGCAGCAGATCGCGAATGTCGCGGCCGACCAGCCCCGCCTCTGAGCAGCGGAAAGCGCGACAAAACGCGTCGTTCACTTCGACGATCAACCACTTGGAGTCAATTTGGTAGCGAGGGGTCGTATCCATGCCCCTTCACAAAGCATCGCGTGTGCCACATACGGCGCAGCTTTAATCGGAGGATTTCGGCCCGTTTCTCTAAAGAGCCGGTTGTGCAGGGGTGTGCGCTCGCTGGGCGCACACCCCATCTCGTCCCTTAGTCCTGGCGCAGCGCCGTCATCGGATCGATCCGGGCGGCCCGGCGCGCGGGCAAATAGCCGGCGATGGCGGCCGCGACCGCGAGCGTGATCGCCGTCACCACGATCATCGTCCCGTCGCTCGCCGCGAGGTTAAACAGCAGCGCGTTGATGAACCGGCCCGTGCCGATCGCTCCGGCAGCTCCGACGATCAAGCCGACGATAGTGATGATCGCGACGTTGCGCAGGACCATCTTCACGACTTTCTGCGGCTCGGCGCCGAGCGCCATGCGAATGCCGATCTCGTTGCGGCGCAGTGTCACCGTGTACGACATCACGCCGTAGAGTCCCAGCGCTGCCAGGAGCAACGCCAGCACGCCGAAGAACCCGGACAGGCTCGCCACCAGGCGTTCCTGAAGCACGTTCGCGCCGAGATCCTCGGCGAGCGGCTTCAGGTCCACGGCAATGTCCTTGTTGACACCGGCAATTGCCTGCACGATCGCATTGCGGGAATCATTCGGCGCCCCCACCGTGCGGATCGCGATGCGCGAGCCTGACGTGAGTTCGCGTTCCTGCGCGAAGGCGCCGTACATGATCGGCTGCGGCTCTTCGCGGAGCCGCTGATACTTGGTGTCGGCGACCATGCCGATGATCTCCATCGGGCGGTCGGGACGCGTCGCGGTGAAGCCGACGATCGTGAAGGTCTGGCCGACGGGATTGGCGCCGCTGAAGTACTTCTTCGCAAACGCCTCGTTGACCACGGCCACGCCGGGTCCGCCCTGCCGATCTGTCTCGGCGATGTCACGACCGACGAGGATGGGAGTGCCCATCGCCTTGAAATAGCCCGGTGACACGCCGTTGAAGAGCACGCCTCGGCGATCGTTGCTGTCGTAGCCGGGGACGCGAATCGCCAGGTTCCACGTCGAGCCGCTGACCGGTGTTACGAAGGAGTTGGCGGCGGCTTCGATTCCGGGCACGGAGTTCAGCGCTTCGCGCACCTGCGTGAACATCGCGAGCCGTTCGTTGGGCGAGACACCGGTGCGCCGCAGATCGACGCTGCCGACCAGCACGCGGGACGATTCGAAGCCCATCTCCTGGGAGGTCAGCGACACGAGCGTGCGGACGAAGAGGGAAGAGCCGAACACGAGCACGAACGACAGCGCCACTTGCAGCGCGACCAGCGCATGCCCAAGCTGGAAGCGTCCCCCGCCGCTGACGACGCCTCGGGAGTGATCGCGCAGCGCATCCGCGGGCGTAACGCGCGTGCCGCGGAAGGCCGGCGCCACGCCGAACAGCAGTCCCGTCAGCACGCCCACCGCCGTGGTGAACGCGAACACGCGCCAGTCCATCGCGAGGTCGACCTCCACGACCTGCGTCCGCGTCGACAGCAATGCGACGATCGCGCGGCTGCCCCAGGTCGCGATCAGCAAGCCGGCTGCGGCGCCGATCGTCGATAGCATGATGCTCTCCACCAGGAGCTGGCGCACCAGCCGCCAGCGCGCCGCCCCGAGTGAGAGGCGCACCGCGAGCTCCTTGCGTCGCGCCACCGACTGCGCGAGCAGCAGGTTCGCCATGTTGGCGCACGCGATCGTCAGGACGAGTCCGACGATGCCAAGCAGGACGTAGAGCGGCTGCGAATACCGATCGCGCAGGCCCGAGACGCCCGTGCCGCCGGGGATCAGCACGATGGGATCGCTCAGGTAGCTCTTCTGATCCTCGGGCATCCAGTCCTGCGGCATCGAGGCTTCGCGCAGCTGCGGCTGGAATGCACGCATTCTCGATTCAGCCTGCGCCAGCGTCTGGCCCGGCGCGAGGCGTCCGATCATCGTCAGCCACCAGTTGCTGCGGCGATCGAGCGAGCTCTCGACGCCGCGGATGATCGGCTCGGTGCCGATGGGCGCGGCCACGTCGAAGGCGCGGCCAATCTGGAAGCCGAGAAAGTCGCGGTGCGAGACGCCGACGATGGTGAAGGCATGGCCATCGAGGACGATCGGCTTGCCGATCACCTCGCTGCGGCCGCCGAACTCACGCTGCCAGAAGCCGTAGCTCAATACCGCCACCGGCCCGCCCGGTCCGCCGCCGCGCACGTCATCGTCAGCCGTCAGCAGCCGGCCAATATGGGGCGTCACGCCGAGCGTGTCGAAGAAACGGCCGCTGACAAACAGGCCCTGCACCGGCCGCATCTCGCCGCCGGTGTTGAGGTTGAAGCGGGGGTTGCCGTACGCCGCCACGCCGGCGAACACCGGCTGGTGATCGCGGACGTACTCCCATTGCGGGTTGGTGAGCGAGGTGTTGGGTCCCCGCGTGCCCTGGTAGCCCATGATCACCAGTTGCTCGGGGGCGTGCACCGGCAGCGGCTTCAGGATGAGGGCGTTCACCAGCGAGAAAATCGCGACGTTCGCGCCAATACCGAGCGCGAGGGACAGCAGGGCCACGCCGCTGACGATCGGCGTCTGGCGCATCTGCCGGAGGGCGAACCGGAGGTCACGACCGAGCGAAGACACAAATCCCATGGGCCCTTGGACGAGCACAATCTGCCTCAGGTTGGCAGGATCTGCGCCGCCAATCGGAAACGGTGCCTGACACCAATTTCCGATCGGAATTTGGTGTCAGGCACCGTTTCCGATCGGATCCAAATTGGTGTCAGGCACCAACTTGGATCATTTGCGGCGTTTGAAGGCGAGGGCGGACCAGGTGGTGTCGACGGAGCAGACCTTGAAATCGACCCAGCCGGAGGCCAGACCGCTCTCGCGCACGACGTTGCCGTCGAGGTCCGACGCGACCCCGGACGCCTTTTTCGGCCATACCAGCCACAGCGTTTGCTTGGCGATCGTCCTGGGCAGGGAAAGCAGATGCGCCTGCAATTCGGCGCTCGAGCGTGCGAAGGCCATGAAGAGGTCAGCCTCCGGCTCCGGGCGCGCTGTGAAGCTGACTTTGGCTGGCAGGGGGGCCAGCGTCGCCGCAAAACCCTTCGGCGACGTCAACAACGCCACCTTGAATCCCGGTTTGATCCCAAGCTTCTTTGGCAGGGGCGTGTTGTAAACAACGTGCGCCGCAGCCGGCTTTGAGGCCGGCCGCGGTTTCTTCGATGCAGAGCGCTTCATGCCTATTGGCCTAATGGCCCATCGGCTTATGGCCTGTTTGGCCTACTTCAGCGTCGCCTTGACGGTCACCGACGGCACGGCCGCCAGCGCGCGCTTGATGATGCAGCCGGTGTTCGTCTTGGCCACGTGCTGCTGGAACGTCGCGTCATCCACGTTCGGAACCTGCGCGGTCACCGTCAGCTCGATCAAGTTGATCAGGAAACCCGTGTCGTCCTTGCCCAGGTGCACCTGCGCGTCGGTGTGAACGCTGGTGGCGGTGAAGCCGGCGCTCGCGAGCGAGTTGGCCAGCGCCATCGAATAGCAGCCGGCCAGCGCGGCGCCGATCAGCTCCTCAGGGTTCGCACCGCTGCCGTTCTCGAACCGCGACGTGAAGGAATATGCGCCTTCATACGCGCCGCTGCCGAGCTTGACGCGGCCGTTGCCGCCCTTGAGATCGCCTTTCCATTCCGCTTCTGCCTGACGTGCCATGTGTCCTCCTCCTATAGAGAAAGACAAGGGTATCAGACGGGAACCGGCAACCGGGAACCGGCCACCTATTTTTTCGTGATGTCTTTGACGATGAAGAGGACTTCGCCCGGCTTGATCATCCCCAGTTCGCGGCGTGCCTGCTCTTCGATAGCCGAGGGATCTTCGCGGAGGCGGCGCGCCATCTCTCGCAGCTCGGCGTTCTCGGCGCGGGCACGGTCGAGCGAACGCTCGAGCGCTGAATACTCACGGCGCGCCTGGAGCAGGGCGAGCAGGCCCTTCTCGCCCGCGATGGCGTCAATGACGATGACCAGGGTGATGAAGAAGAGACCGTGACGGAGCAGGCGGCGGCCGCGGCCGGCAAGAGTCGCCTTCGGTGCTGCTACGGTCGGCCGTTCGGTTGTCTCGTCCGTGTCAGTCATGGGCTCGGCGTCGTGCGCGCAGGCCGTTCCGGTTCGCTGTCGCGCAAGTAATCCTCGAGCGCGCGAATCAGCACCGTCCGAAGATCCGCGCGTTCGTCCATCGCTCGAATCTTCGCAGCCCGCCAAAGCTCCCCAGGGAGCTCGACGGTTGTTTTCACCGTGTCGCTGTCAGTCCGCTTTGCCGCCAATACGTTGTGAAGTGTATCCACTCAGACGGCAGCACGGCAACAAACAACAACGGTGACCCGCGTGCACACTTTTACACCAACACTTATAACCATGCAAGCGGAAAAACGGTTTTACGGTTTTACGGGTCGACGGGCAGGGACTTGGGGCTTGGGACTTGGGGCTTGGGGCTTGGAAGAGCTACGGACGGGTGTTTTCGACCACCCAGGACAGGTAGTCGGGACAGCCCCCGGCGATCGGGACAAGCAAGAACTCAGGTACTTCGTACGGATGGAGAGCTAGGAGTCGCGCTTCCAACTCGCCTAACCGATCGTCAGTGGTCTTGATTAAGAGCTGGCGCTCATCGGACCGTTCGAGGGCCCCTTTCCACGCATAGACCGACTTCATGACCGGCAGGATGTTCACGCACGCGGCAAGTTTCTCCTCGACGAGACGCGACGCGAATTGCTCCGCGTCGCCATCCGCCGGAAACGTCGTCAAGACGATGAAGAACTTCTGATCAGTTCCCAAGCCCCAAGCCCCAAGCCCTACAGCGCCGCGAGCGCTTGCTCCAGGTCCGCCTGCAGATCCTCCACATCCTCGATGCCGACCGAGATGCGGATTAGTCCATCGGTGATGCCGAGCATCTCGCGGCGATCCTTCGGGACCGACGCGTGCGTCATGATCGCGGGATGTGAGATCAGCGTCTCGACGCCGCCGAGGCTCTCAGCCAACGCCATCAGCCGGAGGCGTTCGAGCACGACCTTCGCGTTGTCGAGCGAGCCGACGTCGAACGAAATCAAGCCGCCGAAGCCGCGCATCTGCTTCTTCGCGAGCCGGTGATGGGGATGCGACGCGAGCCCCGGGTAGATCGTTCGCTTCACCTTCGGATGCGCCTCGAGGAACTCCGCGATGATCTGCGCGTTCTCGTTGGTGCGCTCCATGCGGATGGTCAGTGTCTTGGTGCCG
>DATMJU010000214.1:0-7862 GCA_035553795.1 Vicinamibacterales bacterium | reverse complement strand
ATCCTTTTTCAGCATCTCGATGATGTCGGCGGGCGGCGTGCCCTTCTTGATCTCGCGATACACCAGCATTTGGTTCTCGCGGGTGTTGTCGACGCCGGCCTGGCACGCAGCCACACCGACGCCTGGCACGATCACCGCCTGCACGTCCATCAGATCGCGCGCGCCGTTCGGCTTGCGCTCCGGAAAGCCCTGCTGGCGCACGCACGTCGCCGACGCGATGATCACCTGCCCGGTCTTCGCGTCGATGGCAATCACGGACCATGTCGCAAAGGCCGGCGTGGCCAACGCGACGACCATTCCCAAAGCCCACACCAGCTGTTTCATCTGAACGGACCTCCTACTGTCGTGCAACCTTGATGATCTTGATCGGCGGCGTGAGGCGCTGCGCCTCCGCATTGGTCTTGCGATCGGCCGAGGAAGGAGCCGCCTGGATCTTGCGCACGACGTCCATGCCAGAGACGACGCGTCCGAATGCCGCAAAGCCCTGGCCATCCGGATTGCGCGCCCCGCCGAAATCAAGCGACGGCTGATCGTTGATGCAGATGAACCAGCCTGAGGTGGCGCTATCCGGCGCGCCGCGCGCCATGGAGATCACGCCGTCCTTGTGAAGCAGCCCCGTCTTGTTGGTGCGCTCGAGGGCGATTGGCGGGAAGCCGGACTTCGCGCGGTCGGGATTGACGCCGGCCTGGATCACTTCGATCTTGACCGGGCTCTCAGGCTGGTTATCCAGCTTCACCGTGCGATGCCACGTGCCGCCGTCGTAGTGTCCGCCGTCCACATAGCGGAGGAAGTTCGCGGCGGTGTTTGGTGCCTTGGCGGCATCGACCTCGATGACGATGTCGCCGAGTTCGGTTTGCACGAGGACGCGAACCGGGGATTGCGCGGCGAGGTGACCGCCGCCCCATGACAGGGCGGCGATCACGACGACGAGGATGGCGAGCCGCTGACGGTTCATCATCAGAATCGATACGTCAACGCAAACTGGAACTGGCGGCCGGGCAGGACGTTGCCGCCGCCGGTGTGCTGGCCGAAGCGCGGGTTGCCGACCAGGTTGATGTAGCCGCCGGCGAGCAGATTCTGGTTGTTGAAGGCGTTGAACACGTCGGCTCTGAACTCCACGCGGTTCGGCCCAACCTCAAACTGCTTCGCCATCGTCACGTCGGCGTAGTTGATGAACATGCCGCGCGCGGTGTTGCGCCCGCCGGGCGTGCTCGGCTGGCAGCCGCGGGAGTTGCAGGCGGCACCGACACCGGCCAGATAGCCGACCGGATCACCCGCATAGCGAATGGTGTAGGGCGCGCCGCTCTGGCTGTGCGTGACCGCGCTCAGGCGCCATCCGCCGATGACCGGACCGCTGCCGGGCAGGCTCCACGAGATGCTGGTCACCAGATTATGAGGCGTGCTCGCACCCGTGGGACCACGATCGGACTCCGGGTCGCGGCTGTTCTCAGGCGAGAACCAGTGATTCAGCATGTCTTCGGCACTCGACCAGGTGTACGACGCGGTGAGGGCCAGCGGGGTCGTGCGGTACGAGCCCGAGAAGCGGACGCCCTGGTACCACGACCGGCCTTCGTTCGTGAGCACGTCCATGTGGCGGAAGCCATTCGGCCCCGGCACCTGCGGACGCGTGAGATCGGCCTGGGCCGAGGTCCGCACGATGGCGTTCGGGTTGACGCTCAGCGCTGCGTTGAGCTGGTCCTTCGGGATCGGCGCCGGCGCATTCATGTCGAGGAAGCCATGCTTGACGCCGCGGTTGATGTTGAAATCCACCGCCACGCTCGCGCGACCGCCGAGCTGATGCTGAACGCCGAAGCTCGATGTCCACGCATGCTCGTTCTCGAGGTCCGGAGAGATCTCCTGAATGCTACGCGCCGGCAACACTGCTCCCGGCGGGAAACCCGGCAGCACGTTGGGGAAGGTCGGGAACAGCGGGTCAGAGGGGCTGAGCGTCAGCGTGACCAGCCCATTGCGTCCGCCGACGCCGCCCTTGACGATGGTGAAGATCGCGTGCTGCTGCGTGAAGCGGCCAAAGCCGCCGCGCACGGCCCACTTCTGATCGCCCCGAGGATCCCAGGCGAACCCGATGCGCGGATCGAGATTGTTCTTGTCCGTGCCGGCCGGCCAGTCCGGAATGTCCTTGATGATCTCGACGTCGTAGCGCAGGCCCATGTTGATCGTCAGGTTGTTGCGCACGCGCCAGTCGTCCTGGAAGAAGCCGGCAAACACGTAGGCCTTCGGATACATCAACCGCGCCTCGGGATTCAGGGCGAACGCCTGTGAGAACTGGAACGGCGTCGGTGCCGCGGTCGGCGAACCCGCGAAGGTGTAGCGACCGTTCTGCAGTGGCGCGAACAACTGCTCGGTCACGTCATACGTGAACGAGGCGCCGGTCTTCATCGTGTGATTGCCGGACCAGAGCGACAGCGTCGTCGACAGGTCGTAGGTCTCTTCCGGCAACACGCCCCAGGTGCCCTGGTCGTTGCCGCCGGACGTCGAATAGCCCTGGCGGACGATCGAGACGCACTCGCACTTCGCGGCCCGGCTGTCGGTGTAGCGTGAATACTGCCCGCGGACTTCGTTGAGGACCTTGTCCGAGATCACCGTGGTGTAGGTGGCGTGGACGGTGTCGACGTTGTTGTCCCAGATGAAGCCGGTGCCCGGCAGCGCCAGGCCGCCGCCCTCGTTGTCCTTGTTCCAGCGGACCATGTTGTAGCGCAGGCCCAGTGATTGGCGCTCGTTGAAGCGCACGTCGATCTTGGCGTGCCCCTGGTGTTCGTCGGCCGGGGTTTCCACCGTCGGCACCGGTGAGTCGGCTGCCGTGATCGTGACTTCGCTGCGTTCGCGACGGCGCTCGTAGCTGCCGAAGAAGAACAGCTTGTCGCGGACGATCGGACCGCCGACGGTTCCGCCGAACTGTTGCTGGTTGTAGGGGGCCTTGACCTTCTTGCCGTTGACGATTGGCGCCAGCGGCGGTGCCGCGTCCAGCTCACCCGGACGAATCATCACGAACACCGAGCCGTCGAACAGGTTGGTGCCCGTCTTGGTGATCATGCTCGAGACGCCGGCGGAGTGGCCGCCGAACTCAGCCGAGAATTGATTGGTGATCAGCTGCACTTCCTTCACGGTCTCGATGGCGAAGCCGCTCGAGCCGAGCTGCGGCGCGCGCTGCAGCGTCAGCCACTTCGAATGATTGTTGGTGCCGTCGACGTAGGTGCCGAAGTTCCACACCTCCTGGCCGCCGACGTTGACCGCGTTCGATCCCGTGCCGGTCGCCACCACGTTCGAATCGAGCGTCAGCAGCCGGAAGTAGTTGCGCTCCTTGACTGGGAGGGTTTCGAACGCCTTGCGATCGATGGTCGTCGAGACCTCCGACGACGTGGTCTGCACGATTGGCGCATCCCCGGCGACGGTGACCGTTTCCTGGACGGTCGACAACTGCATCGTGAAATTCAGCACCGCGTTCTGGCCGGCGTTGAACACCAGGTCCTGGCGGACCTGCATGGCGAACCCGGCGATCTCGGCCTGCACGCGATACCGTCCTTCGGGCGGCAAGGCGCGCACGACGAACCGGCCGTTCTCGGTAGTCGTGACCGTACGGGTCAGGCCGGTCGCGGTGTTGGTGATGGTGATGACGACGCCGGGCAGGGTTGCCTGTTGCGCGTCGGTGACAACACCTTCGATGTTGAACGTCGATTCTGCGACCAGGCGAGGCCTGGCAGCAGCAAGAGAGACACTGCGGCAATTACGCTACGCACACGGACTTTCCAGCGGGACATGGTCAACCTCCAGGGTTGCTCAGAAGACAAAAGGGGTAGAGCAGGCGCGAATCGTAACACGCCGTTCATGCGGGGTTTGCAGAGAGAAATACGATGTGTCGGATGGGAAATGCCGATGCGTGGGACGATCGTGCGTTCGTCCCACGTATCGAAAGCCGCGCGCGCCGGCTAGCGCTTCTGGAGCGTGAACTTCTGGACGCGGCGGCCCGTCGAGGCCTCGCCCACGTAGAGGTTGCCCTGCGCATCCACGCTCATGCCGTGGGGACGCAGCATCTGTCCGACCTGGCGGCCGCCGCGGCCGAACGCGCCGACGATCTCCAGATCGGATCGGCGCAGGATCCAGATCTTGTGGTTCGTGCCGTCAGCCACGTAGAGCCACTGCTGCTGCGCATCCGGCGATAGCACCGGGACGAACGCGGAACCTGATGACCCCGTCGCGGGCGCGATGACCTTCTCCTTGATGAACTTGCCAGACTGATCGAACTCCTGGACGCGGTTGCCGCGGCGATCGGTGACGTAGATCCGGCCGTCCTTCGATCCGGTGATGCCGTGCGGCGTGGAGAACTGCGGCGGCAGCTCGCCCTTGGTCATCAAGTTGAAGTCGAACTTGACGGTGTCATCCGGCGCCTTGCCGTAGGCGCCCCAGTGACGCTTGTAGGCGCCGGTCGCGCCGTCGACGACGATCACGCGGCGGTTGCGATAACCATCGGAGATGAACGCTTCATTCGTTTTCGGATCAACCCAGATGCCCGACGGCCCGCCGAGCAGCTTCTGGTCCGCGCTGCCGCCGACCTTTTCGTACTCGCCGATCTGCAGCACCAGCTTGCCCTGGCGGGTGAACTTCATCACGCGATGGCGGCTGTGGCTGCCGACCCACACGTGATCGGTGTGATCGACGAAGATGCCGTGCGGATCGCGCGGCCAGTCGGAGAAGTCCGTGAACGACCCCTGACCCCAGCCCTGAACGAGCTTGCCCTGCGCGTCGAACTCGAGAATCGGCGGCGCCGCCTTGCAGCAGGTGCCCAGCGGGTTTCCCACTGGCTTCGGCTTCGCCGGGTCCGGCGTTCCCGCCTTCCATGGTTCTTCGTAGAGCTCTTCTTCGGTGAGCGTCTCAGGCAGGTGGCCGACCCAGACGTGTCCCTTGGCGTCAACGAACACCCCGGTGACCGCGCCCATGATCCAGTTGTTGGGCATCTCGAGCGGCCAGGAGGGATCGACGCGGAATGCAGGAGCGTTTGCGGCAGGCTTGGCCTGCCCACCCTGAGCCGAGTCGAAGGGTTCGGCGGATGGCCGCACACTGGATACGAGGAAGACAATCGCCGCAGCGGTGGCGGCTGTAAGGATGGTCGAACGGAGAATTCGCATGGGCGGGAAAATATCATGCCCTCCGTCCGATTTGTCTTTGCTTGTCCTCCGGCCGCCGCCCGGAGGAATGCCCAATCGTTCTATAAGCGCTCGGCGCCTGCGCTACATCGTGTTGCGCTTCTGGCCTAGATCGCCGCCGGGCGCCATGGTGGCGTCATCTGCGGGATGCGCCGGGTTCGGCTTCTGATTGGCGGAGCGCACGAGTCGCGGCTCTTCGCCGCCGTCATCGTCAGCTCGACCTCCGGAGCCGGCTCGCTCTCGTGAGCCGTCGCCCTTGCTGCCGGGTTGATTGCTGGCCACTTCTTCGACGCCGCGTGCCGGATCGCGGCGGATCTCTGCTTCAAGTGGGTCGCCGTGCTTCTTCAAAGACTCCATGTCGTCACCTCACCAGAGTGACGAGCAAACCTCATTCCGACCGCAACGCCGTGGTGGGGTCGACGCGCGTGGCCCGGCTGGCCGGCACGAGCGCGGCGATCAGTCCGACGGCCGCCATCACTGCGGCGCCGATTGCGAACGCCGTTGGATCGAGCGCCGAGACTTCGAACAGCAGGCTTCGCGTCACCCGGGTGAGCGCAACCGCGGCGACGAGCCCGACCACGAGTCCGGCCAGAATCGTCGTGAGCACGTGCGACACGATCAGCGAGAGCACGTCATTCGCGCGCGCGCCGAGCGCCATGCGGATGCCGATCTCGCGGCGTTGTTGTGTAACGGCATGAGCGACCACGCCGTACAACCCCAGCGCGGCGAGCAGCGCCGCTACGCCGGCGAAGATGCCGATGAGCCACACCGGTTCGGTGAGTCCGGACAGACTGCGCTCCCAAATCTCCTCCATCGTCCTGATGTCGGCGAGCGCGAGCATCGGATCGACCTGGTGCACTGCCGCGCGGATCGCGGGCACGGCGGCGGTGGCGTCGCCGGCCGTGCGCACGGCCAGCTTGACCTGCATACGCGGCGCCTGGCTGATAGGCACGTAAGCGGTCTCTTTCACCGGCTCGCGCAAGTCGCGTCCGACGCGTTCGTTGCGGACAACGCCAACGATGGTCATGGTGACCCGGCGATTTCTCCCGAAGCCGAGCGCGGGCAGATCGACGCCTTGACCAATCGGGTTGTGGATGCCGAAGCGATCGCGCAGCCGCGCAGCCAGCGCCTCGTTGATCACCGTCACGTAGGGGGAGCCGGCGCGATCTCCTGCGGTAAAGCCCCGGCCCGCGACCATCCCCATGCCCATGGTGGAGAAGTAGTTCGCGTCCGCGCGCTTGAATCCCACCAGCATGCGCTCGTCCCTGCCGGGCATGTTGAGGTTCTCGCCGCCGGTGCCTTGCAACGGCAGGTCGCCGGAGAAGCTCGCGTCGGTGACACCAGGTATCGCGCGCAGCCGCTCGATCATGACGGGGTAAAAAGCGGCGAGTCGATTGCCGTCGGGATAACGGGCCCACGGCAGATCGATCGACATGGTGATCACGCGCTCGATGCGCGCACCGATGTCGACGTTCTGTAAGCGCACCAGGCTCTTGAAAAGCAGCGCGGCTCCGCAGATCAACACGACGGAGACTGCGACTTCGACGGCCACGATCACGCGCCGGGTGCGATCGGTCGCGGCCGATGATCCACGCGACGCGTGGTTGAGCGCGGCGGCTGCGGAGCGCGTCGACATCTTCATCGCCGGCAGCAGGCCGACGAGCACGGACACCAGCATCACCGCACTGGTTGCGAATGCGAGCACCCGCCAGTTGAGCGAGATCTCGGCGGTGAAGGGCATGCCCGGAACGAGCGGAGCGGCGACATCAATCAGGACCGCTGCGAGAGCCACGCCGGCAATGCCGCCGAGGGCGCCCAGCATCAGGCTTTCGACGAGCAGCTGCGCGGCAATCCGCGCGCGAGTGGCGCCAAGGGCCGATCGCACGGCGATCTCTCGTGCCCGGCCCGCGCTTCGTGCGAGCAGGAGGTTGGTGATGTTCGCGCAGGCGATCAGCAGCACGAGGATCACCGCGCCCAGCGCGACGTAGATCGACTGTCGCAGCGTATCGCCGACGAGCAGCTGATCGAACGGCTCGACCTTGACGCTCCAGCCCTTCTTCCATTGGGGAATCTGGTTGGCGATGCGCGCGCGAATGCCGAGCAGATCGTCCTGGGCCTGAGCGAGCGTCACGCCGGGCTTGAGTCGTCCGACGGGATTCAGCCAGTGTGAGCCCGCCTCAATCTCGGCCTCGGTGAACGAGTTCAGCCGCCAGAAGCTCGCGGGTTGATCGAGCGGACGCGCGCGATGGCGATCGAACGCGCCTGGAGGCAGGACGCCGATGACGCGGTGCGCTTCGTTGTCGAGCAGCAGATCGCGCCCGAGGATGCCAGGATCGCCGCCGAAGTGTTGCTGCCATGCGGCATGGCTGATGATCACCACCCGTCCGGCGCCGTCGCGATCTTCGTCAGGCGCGAATGTGCGGCCAATGATCGGCTGCAGGCCGAACACCGCGAAGTGATCCCACGACACGTAGCGGCCATCGAGCCGCACCGGCTCGCCGTTGATCAGCACGGTGGCGGTGGAAAGCGATTCCGCGGAGAACGCGTCGAAGGACTGGTTCTGCCGCTTGATCTCGAGGAAGGTACGCGTGGTCGTCGAATTCGAGCTGGCCGGCGTCGGTGCCTCCCATACGCGCACGATGCGCTCGGGGTGTGGGAACGGCATCGGCGTGAGGAGCACGCCGTCGACGATGCTGAACATCG
>DATMJU010000213.1:0-2736 GCA_035553795.1 Vicinamibacterales bacterium | reverse complement strand
CCCTCGTTCACCATCACCTCGGTCACATCAGGATCGAGCAGCAGATCCTCGATGGGTTTGAGGAACGGCAGGATGCGGTCCAGGCTGCTCACAACGCACCCCGCGCCACGTGATCGAAGTAGCTGGTTTGCACGTCGAGGTAATGCGGCTTCAAGTAGCAGAACTGGGGCCGCATCGGATTCAGGCCGTCGTACGGCAGCGCGATCGCTTGGGAGTTCTGAAGTTCGGTGAACACGCGCGGTGAAAAGATGTACTCGTGGTGCGGCGCGTAGCTCTTGCTGGCGCTCACCGTCTGCTTCGTCGCTGTTGCGCGGCCGGTCAGCAGCGAAATATGCGCACCCTGGCCACCTTCGGACAGCGTGTAGTGCGCCTTGAGGCGATCACGCCGGCCACAGAGATCCGCCGCCGCTCTTGCGGTAAATTCGTCGCTCGTCGCGAGGAACAACTTGGTACGGAAGCATTGGAGCAGCGTCCGCCAGCTCTCGTCACCTGGAAGTGCGGATCGCAACGAGCTGATGCTCTGCGTCGCGACGATCGGGATCAGGCGGGCCTGGCGCGACAATGCGAACGTGCGCTCGTCGCCCGTCGGATCAGTTTCGCCCACAGTGGCGAACGCGTGATACTCGTCGCACACGAACAGAAGGTCACGCCAAACCTGCGTCGGATGGGCAGCGATCTTCGGAATGCGCTGGAGCACCGCGCGCTGGAAATCGAGCTTGAGCATCACACCGAGCGCCCGCGCGAGGCCGGGGTTGAGACCGACCGGAAAATTCAGGGCGAGGACCCGTCCCGACTCAAGGAGTTCTTCCAGGGGTGGCAGTGGTGTCGGCTCTCCTGGTTTCGGCGCTTCCGCGTATGCACTTCGCGGTGGGCAGAACGTCCGATGGACGGCCGGATTCTCATCGAAGAGCGACAGGAACACGACAATGCCTTCGGTGATCGATGAGCGCAGCCGGTGATCGAGCTTTCGCCAGCCGTATGTGAACCAGCGATCGACTGCCTCGAGCTGGTGTTTTCGCTCGATCCATGCCGTACCCTTCGCGCGGCGAACCTGAAAGGGCACGTCCTCCTGGTGCAGGTACGATTCGAGCTCGGCGTTGTACTGGTGCGCCATGTGCTCGGGACCGTCGGGAAACCAGTTGGTCCACGGCTTTCCGGCGAGTTGCAGCTCGTAGTTCGGGACGGGAACGACGATCACTTCGGGAGAGTCAGAGAGCGTCGCCTTCAGCTTGCTGATTTCGCTCTCGATCTTGGTGTCTTCGAGGATGTAGCGATACACCTCGGCGAACGTGGTGTACCCGTCGACGAGACGCCTGAGAAGAATGACGAATTTCAGCAGGTCCGTGTACGCCTGCTGCCAGAACGGCTCCTTCGACTTGCCAAACAGGTTGTTGACCAGCGTCGCGATCGCAAACGCCACCGCATAGGGGTCCAGATCGTTGTGCAGCGGGTTGTAACAGACCGGGCCTCCGAGGCGGATCTCGACGTAGTCATCTTCGCGGCCAGCGCGTGCAAGCATCCCACGCACCTGCGTGCAGAAGTCGCCCTTCACCTCGAGTACGAGCCCGCCGATCTTGCGTTCGGGATCGCGCGCCCGCCACTTCAGCAGCTGCTCGGTGTACGGATACATGCATGCCGACGTCTTCCCGGTGCCGACGGCGCCGAGAATCATCACGCCTGTGTACAAGCCACGCTGCGGGATGGTGAGCCAGGACGGCGTCGGCGCGCGTCCCGTCGCGGTCTCGAAATGCGTTTCTCCCAGCACCAGCATCGGGGTCGCACGCTTCTCCGGAGAAACGTACGGAGGCAGTGGTCGAACGCGGGCCTTTGCGGGATAGCGGTACGCGACGATGGTTCCGACGGACATCAACATCGATGCCGCGAAGAACGGCGTCGTGAACCAGAGCGTCGCGTACCCGTACACCAGCACGAGAAACACGGCCGGGCTGCGCAGCTCGATCAACTGCAGATACACGCTGCTGCGATCGACCGGATACGCCTGCACGCCGAATGCGCCGGCCCCAATGGCGACCAGCATCGCAACCATCGTCCGTTGTTCCAGAAGAACGCGCAGCATGACGGTGTTCCTTCTCTCGACCTGATCAGGGGTGCGCGGACAGCACCCCCGACACGGTCGGCATGTGCGTGTCGCGTACGTGGACCGGATCACCACGACGCCGCCTTGGGCGATGTGCGCGGTGCCCAGGTCGCGGGACATGGGATTCCGGATGTTCGGCGCGCCACGCCTGGAATTCCTTGTCCTTCGCGAGCACCGTGTCGATCACCTGGTTCAGCACGTAATCGGTGGGTTCGCCGAGGAAATGCGCGTACGCGTACAGCGTCTCGTTCGTCTCACGATCGAGCCGTGCGATGTGCCGGACCAACTGCTTGCCTCGCGTGCGCGGTTTGATGAGCGGCATAGGACCTCCGTGAACGGGTTGACAGGAACGCATCACCCACTCATTTCGCGGCACTCGGCGCGGCAAAACGGCGGCAGAAAGCGGGCACGGTTTCGCGGTGGTGTCCACGCGCAGAAACGCGAGCCGCAGGGCATCTATACGGACGGGGCAGCCGTGGCGTGAGCGACCACCTCTGGTCGCGGAGGCGACAGCCCACCGCGACAAAACTCGTGGTCGCTCACGCCACGGCTGCCTCTCTAATCGCGACGGCAGCCAGGCGAGCGCCGGCGGGCGGCATAAAACGCCGCCCGGACTGCTCCGGCGCAACTCCCGCGGC
>DATMJU010000212.1:0-7165 GCA_035553795.1 Vicinamibacterales bacterium | reverse complement strand
AAACAGTACAAAGTGCTGCCGACCGCGGTGCTGGCGGCCGCCATGAAGGGATCGACCACGCGCGCCGAACTCAAGGGCCGCATCGAAGCGATCCTCGATTCCCTGCGTGCCGCAGACGCCAATCTCAGCGTGCAATCAGCCGACGAGGTGCTCGCAATGGCCACCGAGCCGATGGTCACCCGCAACATCATCGTCGTCGAGCAGGACCGTTACCGCGTGCGCGAGCGCAACGTGCTGCGCTATTACGGGCGATCGCTCGCCCACCTGCTGACGCCGCCAACTTCCACGCACTAATCGCCGGATCGTGAACCGCTAGATGCTCGACGCAACTTCAAAGGCTTTTTTCCACGGGCTGGCACAGATCCAGGCCTTGCAACGCCTCGCATCGAAATACGGGATGGCGCAGGGCTCGGGCTTCGCGCGCCGCTTCATTGCCGGCGAGAACGTGCAGGAAGCCGTCGCGGCCGTAGCCGACCTGCCCGGCAAGGGTCTCAACCTGACGCTCGATTACCTGGGGGAGAGTGTCGCGACCGCGGCGGAGGCTTCGGCGGCAACGACCGAGTACCTGGGCATCATCCAGGCAATCGTGGCCTCCGGCATCGAGCGCAACATCTCCCTCAAGCTGACGCAGCTCGGGCTGGATGTCGATCGCGCCACCGCCGTCGACAACATGCGGCGGATCCTGGAGCCGGCCGATGCTCACGGGTTTTTCGTGCGCATCGACATGGAGAACTCGCCCTACACCGACGCCACCATCGAGATTCTCGACACGTTATGGCGCCAGGGTCACAAGAATGTCGGCACCGTCATCCAGTCGTACTTGAAACGTTCGCCCGAAGACATTCGCAAGCTGAACGCCATGGGCGCACGCGTGCGGCTGGTCAAAGGCGCGTACAAGGAACCGAAGGAAGTCGCGTTCCAGAGCAAGAGCGAGGTTGATTCGGCGTTCGTCGAGTTGATGCAGGTGCTGCTCGACGGCAATCCCTACCCCGCCATCGCCACGCACGACCCTGTAATGATCGACGCCACGAAGGCGTACGCGAAGAGCAAGGGCTACGCCAACGATCGCTTCGAGTTCCAGATGCTCTACGGCATCCGCCGCGACCTGCAGATGTCGCTGGTGAAAGAGGGTTACCGCGTTCGCGTCTACGTGCCGTTCGGCAAGCAGTGGTATCCGTACTTCATGCGCCGCCTCGGCGAGCGGCCGGCCAACGTCGGCTTCGTGCTCAGAGGCATCCTCAGCGATCGCAGTTAAGGCGAACCCGCCGTCAGCGGCAAAAATCGCGGGCGAGCGACACCAGCGCGTCCCGGCAGATCAGGACCGAGCGCGCATCTACCCACTCTTCGACGCTGTGCAACCCTGCGCCCGTTGGTCCAAACAGGATCGACGGGATGCCGGCGTCGCCGAGAATTGCGGCATCGGTCCAGAAGGACATGCCGATGGGTGCCGGGGTGCGGTGGTGCGAAGGCGCGGCGGTGCTCACGGCGCGGAGCATGGCCTGCGGCAGCTCGTGGTTTGCGGCGATCTCGTAGGACGACCGCGCGAACATCGACTTGCTGCCGGCCTTGAAGTCGGGATCTTCAGCACGGAGACGCGCGAGCAGATCTTCCACTTCTCTCCTCGCCACGCCCGGCGCCTCGCCGGGGATGGTGCGGCGTTCCATCTGCAAATGGCAGCGATCGGGATAGCTGCTCAACTCGCGGCCGCCTTCAATGAGCGACGCATGGAGAGACGCGGTGCCGAGCAGCGCGTGCGTGGCGCCGGCCTGCAACCCGCGGTCGATGGCATCAAGACCGGTGAGCACCCGCGCCATCAGGCGAATGGCATCCCGGCCTTCGCGCGGGCGGCTGCCGTGCGCAGCGCGGCCTTCGGTCTCGATCTCGACCCACTCGAAGCCCTTGTGCGCGATCGCCACCTGCAGGTCTGTCGGCTCGGTGACCACGGCGCCATCCGCGCGCCACCTGGCAACCAGCGCATCGGCGCCGATGCTGGCGTGCTCCTCGTCAACCACGCACGCGACGACGATCGATCCGGCCGCGAGCCCTCCTGATTCGGCGATCACTCGCGTCGCGTCGATCATCGCGGCGACGCCGCTTTTCATGTCCTGGGAGCCGCGGCCGTAGATGCGACCATCCTTCTCAACCGGCTCGAACGGCGCCTTCATGCCGGTCACGCCCACCGTGTCGATGTGACCGCAGAACATCAGCGATCGGCCCGGGGCCTTGCCGTTCAAGGTGCCAACGACGTTCGGTCGCCCGGGCGCGATCTCCTGGATCTCGACCGTGAGGCCAATACCGCGCATCGCCTCGGCGATCATCCGCGCGACCGCGGCCTCCCCGGCGGCCCCGGGTACCAGCGACGGGTTGATTGAATCAACAGCGATGAGGTCTTTGAGTAATTGAATTGCCTTGTCCAAGACAGTCCCTGAGCAATCTGCGCTTTCTGCGCATTCTGTGGCCATCATATGCTGTCCCATGTGAGTCTCGAACAACAGGCGCGACAACTGGCCGAGGCCGTGCGCGGTGCCGGCGGGCGGGCGCTGTGTGTCGGCGGATTCGTCCGTGACCGCCTGCTGGGCCGTGGTTCGAAGGATCTCGACGTCGAGGTGTTCGGGATTCCTCAGGACGCGCTGTTCGCACTCCTGAAGTCGCTCGGCCGGACCGAGCCGGTCGGCCAGGCGTTCCCGGTCTACAAGTTTGGCGAGATTGACGTCGCCCTGCCCCGCCGCGAATCGAAGACCGGGCGCGGACACAAAGGATTCGCCGTCGAAGGCGATCACACCATGTCGTTCGAAGACGCGGCCCGCCGCCGCGACTTCACCATCAACGCGATCGCGTGGGACCCGCTCAGCGACGCATATCTCGATCCGTTCAACGGCCGCGAGGATCTGAAGAACCGGATCCTGCGCGTCGTCGATCGCAACACGTTTGCAGACGATTCACTGCGTGTGTTGCGGGCAGTACAGTTCGCGGCCCGCTTCGAGTTGACGATCGATCCGGAGACCGCCCGGATCTGCTCAAGCATTTCCCTCGACGACCTGCCTGCGGAGCGCCTCTGGGGTGAGTTCGAAAAGCTGCTGCTGATCGCCGACCGCCCGTCGATTGGATTTACGCTCGCGCGCGAGCTTGGCGTGATTCGCCAGATGCTGCCGGAGATGGAACCGCTCTACGACTGCCCACAGGATCCGGAGTGGCATCCCGAGGGCAACGTCTGGATTCACACGTTGATGGTGATCGACCAGGCTCGCAAGCTGAATGCCGACCTCGATCGGCCGCGGCTGGCGACCGTGATGCTTGGCGCCGTCTGCCACGACCTCGGCAAGCCATCGACGACGGCGGTGATCGATGGCCGGATCAAGTCCCCGAATCACGAAGCCATGGGTGTCGAGCCGGCCACAAAGATCCTGGATCGGCTGAACATCAACACCATCGACGGCTTCGACGTCCGGACGCAGGTGCTGGGACTGGTCGCCGAACATCTGCGACCGATGGCGTTCTACAAGACCCGCGACACCATCACGGATGGAGCGTTCCGTCGCCTGGCGCAAAAGGTCGACCTGGAACTGCTCGTCCGCTTCGCGCGCGCCGACTGCACGGGCCGCACCGGACAGTTCGACTGCTCGGGCATCGAGTGGTTCTTCGAACACGCCAAGTCGCTTGGTGTGGAACACAAGCCGCCTCCGCCCATCTTGCTCGGGCGTCACTTGATTGAGCTGGGCGTGCGCCCGGGCCCCCGCATGGGAGAGATCCTCAAGGCTGTTTACGAGTTGCAGCTTGATGGGACGGTCACTTCGCTCGAGAGCGCGGTAGCTGCCGCTCGCGCCCTCATGCCCGCATCGCGGGTGTAATATCACGCTGTGAGCTTTCGATTGGACCGGCGCGTGTTTACGGTGACCAGCTTCGCCGCGGACGCTCGCGACAATCGCCCCTTGGCATACTGGCGCACCCGCCCCACTGTGGAACGCCTCGAGGCGGTTGAGTTCCTGCGGAGACAATTCATTGACCCTGGCGCCAGACTTCGACGAGTTCTGCGGGTTACTACGCGACCATCACGTTGAGTTCGTGATCGTCGGCGCGCACGCACTCGCTCTGCACGGCGCTCCCAGGTTTACCGGCGATCTCGATGTGTTGGTTCGGCCTACCGAGGCGAATGCCGGGCGATTGCTGGCGGCGATTCAGGCATTCGGATTCCCTGATATCCCGTTGAGCGTGGCAAAGATCATCGAACCGGGAACCCTGATCGAGATGGGCGTGGCACCGGTGCAGATCCAAGTCATGAGCGCAATCGACGGTGTGACGTGGGATGAGGTATGGGCGGGCCGCGAGGTCGCTGTGTTTGGGTCGGCACCAGTGGGCTTCATTGGGCGCGCCGAGTTCCTGAAGAACAAACGCGCGGCTGGCCGACCGAAGGATCTCGCTGACATTGCGGCGCTCGCCGAGCGCAAAGAGTAGGCCAGCCTAAGCGGTGACGTATTTCGCGAAGGCTTCGGGGGCGACGTTGCCGCCGCTGACGACCGCGACGACCGGGCCCTTTGACGGATCGATGTGGCCCAGTCCCAGGGCCACTGCCGCCGTCGTCACAGCACCGCTTGGCTCGACGACCAGGCGGGCGTGGCGGAACAGCCAGCCGACATTGCCGGCAATGGCCGCTTCGCTCACCGTCACCACTTCATCGACGAACTTCTGGATGTGCGCGAAGGTGATGTCGCCGGGACGGAGGTTCATCAATCCATCAGCGATGCTCGCCGATGAGGGCAAGGTCGTGGGCTGACCGGCCTTCAGGGACGTCGTCATCTTCGGCGCGCCCTCGGGTTCGACGGCGACGATGCGGACCGATGGTTTCGAGAGCTTGATCGCGGCTGCGACGCCAGAGGCCATGCCGCCGCCACCGACCGGAACCACAACGGTCGCGACATCAGGACACTGCTCGAGGATCTCGAGGCCCATCGTTCCCTGGCCGATGATGATCAGCTTGTGATCGAACGGCGGAACGATGGTAAGACCGCGCGCGGCGGCTTCCTGCTCGGCGCGCCGCTGGCGATCGAGCGAGGTCGTCCCCTCCATGATCACTTCGGCGCCATACGACTTGCAGCCGTCAACCTTGACCTTTGGCGCGGTGGTCGGCATGACGATCACCGCGGGCGCGCCAATCGCCTGCGCGGCGAGCGCCACGGCCTGGCCATGGTTGCCCGAGGAGTAAGTGATGACGCCGCGCTGCAGGCTGTCCTTCGGCAACTGCGCGATCATGTTGAACGCGCCGCGGATCTTGAACGCGCCCATGGGCTGAAGGTTTTCACACTTCAAGTACAGGGCCTGGGACGTCGGGCTTGGGGCCTGGCCAGGCCAGGTCACCCGCAGCATCGGCGTATACACCGCCGCCGTCTTGATGCGTTCGCGCGCTGCCTTGATCTCGTCGAGCGTTACCAAGTCTGCCAAGTTACTTCTTTCTGACCTCTCCGAACTGATCGCCGGCGTTGTATTTCGGGATGTCGGCCTGTTGGGCGATGCGCCAGCCCAGTTGCGCGAGCACGCGCATGTCGTTGACGCCGCCGGTGAAGTCCCACGACGGATCGTACTCGTCGCTCGGCTGGTGATAGTGGGTCCCGTTGTAGGCTTCCTGCTTCTTCAGCAACTCAGCGGCGTTGGGACCGGTGAACTGCTTCGGCTCGCTCAGCGAAATCGCCGGCACGCCGACCTTCGCAAACGGGAAATGATCCGAGCGGAAGAAGTAGCCACGCTCCGGATGCGTATCGCCCACCAGCGTGCGGCCGCGCTCCTTGAGAATCGCCTCCACCATCGGACCGATCGACGAGCGCTCGGAGCCCAGCTGCACCATGTCGCTGGTCGCACCAAGGTAGTTCACACCGTCGATGTTGATGTTAGCGACGATCTTATCGGCCGGAACCGGCGGATTGGCGGCCATGAAGCTCGACCCCAGCAGACCGGACTCTTCCGCGGTCACAAACGCAAAGTAGATCGAACGCGCCGGCTTCTGCGGTGACTTGATGAAGGCCTTCGCGATCTCGAGCACGCCGGCACAGCCTGAGGCGTTGTCGTAGGCGCCGTTGTTGATGCGATCGGCATCTTTCGGATCGTTCGGCTGGGCGTCACGGACGCCGAAGTGATCCCAATGCGCCGAGTACACCACGGCCTCCGACGCGTTGGTGGTGCCCTTGATGACGCCGATGACGTTTGCCGCGGTCTTGCGCGCCGAACGCTGCATCAGCGTCGCCGCGGCGCGGAGGTTCAACGTCACCGCCTTGAAGCCGCGCTTGCTCGCCGCTTCGCGCATCGCGTTCAGGTCACGGCCACCGCGCCGCGCCATGTCGGTCGCCGCGGCGTTGGTGATCCACGCCTTGATGCCGAGCGCCGGCTCGCCCTCCTGCGGCGGCAGTGAGTACTGTGTGCCGGTCCACGACGACTGCACCACCTGCCACGGGTAGGTCGCCGATTCGTCAGTGTGGATCAGCAGCGCGCCGGCGGCGCCCTGCCGGGCAGCCTCTTCGAACTTGTAGGTCCAGCGTCCGTAATACGTCAGCGCCTTGCCACCGAACAGCGTCGGCTCGTCGGCCGGCGCGGGCGGGTCGTTGACCATGATCATCACCCACTTGCCGCGGACGTTAACGCCTTCGTAATCGTTCCACTTCAACTCAGGCGCGTTGATGCCGTGGCCGACGAACACGACTTCGCCCTGCACCTGGACGCGGGGCTTCTCCAGACCCGAGAACGCGACAACATCGTTGAAATAGCGATAGGTGTTGCCAGGCACGCTGAGCACAAAGTTGCGCTCGACCACCGACTCGACGATCGGCACCTGCTGGAAGTAGGTCCCGTCCGGCGCGCCAGGAGCGACGCCAAGGTCGCTCAACTGCTTCGCCAGATACTCGACGGTCTTCTGTCCGCCCGGCGTCGCCGGCGCCCGGCCCTCGAATTCGTCGGAGGCCAGCACCTTCAGGTGCGTGACCAGCGACTCGGCGGTGATCAGATCTTCAGCGGGCGACGGCGGTGGTGGCGGAGGCGGCGGTTCGCTGCAACCGATGACGAATACGACGAGAACCAGCGCGGAGAAATATTTGGTCATGGCACGTCGCCTCTCGGGCGGGGTCGAAGCCCGCCTCTACGTTCTACGATCTTTCACGTTGCGCGTTGCGGAACTCTTCCACCA
>DATMJU010000211.1:0-2983 GCA_035553795.1 Vicinamibacterales bacterium | reverse complement strand
GGTCGCGTCTCCGATCTCAGGCAGTTGGCGTGGAGCCGCGACGGCAAGTTCGTCGCCGCGCTCACCACCAGCAAAGAAGGCCCGGAACTCTGGAAGATCAACGCTGACGGCTCGCGCGGCGAGCGGCGCAAGCTCGAAGGCCGGCCGTCGTTCCCCGCGTTTGCGCCGAACGGCGAGATTGCCTGCATTTCGAACGACGGCGCGCGGCCGCGGCTCGCCCTGCCATGCGGCGCGCCGCCGCTGCGATTCGATCCCGATCTCGATGTCTACGGTCCCATCGCCTTCGCGCCGGACCGGCCGATTGTCTACTTTGCCTCGCCCAATGACGAAGGCATGGTCGAACTGTGGTCCGCGGATCCCTCGAAAACGCGCGCGCAGCGCCTCACGTCATTCACGCGCGATGCGTACGCGCCGTCGATCGCCACCAACGGCACCGCGATCTTCAAGGTGCAGTCGTATCGCACCTTCCTGGCGGACGCGCCGGCCAACGGCGGCGCCACGCGGCAACTGACCACGTTTCAATCCGAGACGCCGTCGTATCACCCGGCCAAGCCGCTGATCGCGTTCACCTACGGCACCTGGCGCCGCGTGATCGACGATGCGAAGTATCCCGACATCGCGCAGGAGATCGGCGTCATCGACGTGAAGCAGGCGCTGCCGGCCGGCAAGCCGCTGGACATCATCGCGCAGAGCGACTCCGAAGATCAGGCGATGGCCTGGTCGCCGAACGGAAAGTGGATCGCGTTCCACACGCATCGCGAGATGTCGGACGATGTGTGGCTGAAGCCGGTGGATGGCTCGCAGGCGGACAGGCGCATCACGTTCCTTGGGCGAGGCGCCGAGGTCGGCTGGCCGCGCTGGTCACCGGACGGGCAGACGGTGTTGCTCGATGGCGCCCGCAAGTCGGATGGTCATTCGGTGATGTACACCATCGGCGTCAACCAGGACACCGGCGAAACGACGACCGAGCTGCGCGAGGTCCGCGTTGAAGGATTTGAAGGGGACATCACGCACGCCGAGTGGCTGCCGAGCAGCACGACGGTGATCGCGATCGGTAAAGAAGGACCCGGCAAGCACGCGATCATCACCGTGCCCGTGAACGGCGGTACCCCGCATGTCGTGCACCGCTTTGACACCGAACATGATTTCTCTGGCCTGGGTGTATCGCCGGACGGACGGTTCGTCGTGTTCGCCGCGCCCGCGCCGGACGGCTATTACCAGATCTTCAAGAAGGCCGTGATCGGTGAATCGATGCCAGTCCAGGTCACCAGCGATCCCTCCAACAAGACGCAACCGGCGTGGTCGCCAGATGGCAGCCGGATCGCCTTCACGATCTGGAGCTACGACGCGACGTTCTGGTCGTTCGCACATAAATGACCGCGCCACTCCCGGACTGGCTGCCGCGCTCGATTCAGACCTTCGCAGGCGGCTATACCTCCAGGGAGTTCTCCGCGGACCTGATCGCCGGCGCGACCGTTGGACTGGTCGCCCTTCCGCTGGCGATGGCGTTCGCGATTGCCTCCGGCCTGACACCGCAGGCCGGCATCTATTGCGCCATCATCACGGGCTTCCTGATCTCCGCCCTCGGCGGATCGCGCTTTCAAATCGGCGGGCCAACCGGCGCGTTCGTGGTGGTGGTGGCGGGCATCATCGCCGAGTACGGCGTGGATGGCCTGTTCATGTGCACCATGATGGCCGGCGTGATGCTGGTGATCATGGGCGTCACCGGGACCGGGTCTGCCGTGAAGTACATCCCGCGGCCGGTGATCATCGGCTTCACCAACGGCATCGCGCTCGTCATTGCGAGCACGCAATTGAAGGACTTTCTCGGGTTGACGGTCGACGTGCCCGGCGAGTTCATCGGCCGCATCGAAGCGATCGCCGCCAATCTCGGATCGGTATCGGCGCACAGTGCGGGCCTCGGTGTGGCGACGCTCACGCTGCTGATTCTCTGGAGCCGGTTCGTGAAGCGCGTACCGGCCTACATCGTCGCGCTGTTTGCCGGCACCATCGCGTCGACGGCACTGCAGCTCGACGTCGCCACGATCGGATCGCGCTTTGGCGGCATTCCGTCGGGGCTGCCACACTTCCAGGTCCCGGTGTTCCGCCCGGACCTGATCCTGACGCTGCTCTCCCCGGCGTTTACGGTCGCGATGCTCGGCGCCATCGAATCGCTACTCTCCGCGGTGGTCGCCGATCGCATGGGCGGCGATCGTCACAATCCGAATACCGAACTGTTTGCGCAAGGCGTGGCGAACATCGTGTCGCCGCTGTTTGGGGGATTGCCGGCGACGGGCGCGCTGGCGCGCACGGCCACCAACATCCGGTCGGGAGCGCGCACGCCGGTGGCCGGGATGGTGCACGCGGTGACGCTGCTGGCGGTCTTGCTGTTCGGCGCGGGCCTGGCGTCGTACGTGCCGCTGCCGGTCCTGGCCGCGATCCTGTTCGTGGTCGCCTGGAACATGGGCGAGTGGCGCGAGATACCTGAGATCACCAAGCAGACCTACACCGACGTGCTGGTCTGGTTTGCCACGTTCCTGCTCACGGTGCTGGCGGACCTCACCGTCGCCGTCGAAGTCGGCATGGCGATGGCATCGCTGATGTTCATCCGGCGCGTGACGCGAACGACCACGGTGTCGCGGGTCACGCCGGAATACATCGAAGCGGGGCGGCCGCACGTCCTGCAGGGCAAGACCATCCCCGACTACGCCGTGATCTTTCGCATCCACGGGCCGTTTCTGTTCGGCTCATCGGACAAGCTGGACGAAATCGCGGCGGCCGTGGACTCGTTGCCGCCGGTGGTGATCCTGCGGCTGCGAAACATGACCGCGATTGATGGGACGGGGCTGAGCGCGATCGAGGAGCTGGCGGAGACGCTGCGGAAGAAGGGACGGACGCTGGTGCTATGCGGTGCGCCGTCGCAGCCGGCGGCGGCGATGCGCAAGGCGGAATTTCACGAGCGGCTCGGCCACGCGAACATCTG